>CAZFQH010000090.1:0-6080 GCA_964520805.1 uncultured Acidobacteriota bacterium
GCAGACCGTCCGGGTCGTAGCTGGCGCCTGTGGTGCGGCCGATCGGATCTTCAACCTGGGTGAGGTACCCGTTCGTGAGGGTCAGGCTTGTCCGGTGGCCGTAAGGACCGATGACGGCAACAGGTGCGCCTGACGCGGAGCGCTCGATCGAGACTTCGTTGCCGTCCCCGTCGCGAATCAGGAGGATCTTCCCGTCGCCATCGTAGAAAAGCGACCGCGATACAGCCCCGGTGAGCGCATTCCTCGTGCTCAGATGCCGGCCGCGCGCGTCGAACGTGTAGACCTCCGAAGCGTCTTCGAAGGGAACTGCAAACTCTGTGACGCCAAGAGTGGCAATGGCGGGCCGGATCGCGAATGCCTTTCCGGTGACCATGTCCGTGAACATCACTTCTCCCGCTGCGGAAACGGAAACCCCTCCGGTTTGTGCTGGCGTGCCCACGGCCGCGGACCCGTCTGTCTTAGGTTGCTCGGGGTAGTCGCCCGCCACCGTCCGCATCGTGCCGTCGGGGGAGACCTTGCGAATCCGATCGGCCGCCCATGTCCCGACATACATATTCCCATCCCGGTCGAACGCGAGACCCTCGGGGAAATAGAGACCGGTCGATGTCGCCGGGACACCTTCAGGCTCGGTTGCCGAGTTTCCATTGGTCCCATTCCCCGCGACCGTCGAGATGATGCCGTCGAGCGACACCTTCCGAACGCGCTTGTTCACATTGTCATTGAAGTGCAACTCGCCCGAGGGTGAGAAGGCGATGGCATCGGCCCAGGCGATCCGGGCATCCTTCGCCGGGCCGCCATCGCCGCTGAAGCCGCGTGGCCCCGCTCCCACGACAGTGACGATGATGCCGTCGGCGTCGACCCTGCGGATTCTCTCGAAACGCCCGCTGCTGGAGTTGACGTTGTCGGAAATGTAGACGGCGCCGTCCGGCCCAACCACCACGTCGTTGATGTTGTTTCCGAGTTGGGCGAGGACGGCCGGACCTCCATCACCCGCCGTGCCCACTGTGCCATTCCCGGCAAACACGGAAATCACGCCCGTGGGTGACCGCTTCATGATTCGCGGCGTCGAGCCGCCCGCAGTGAAGTACATCGTTCCGTCCGGGGCGACATCGAGGAATCGCGCGTTGACGCCGGTAAGGGTCGAGACCGAGCCGTCGGGTGCTATGCGCAGGCTCGGGAACGACGCCACGTACGTCGATCCATCGGGACCCACCGCAAGGTCCTCGGCGAACTGAGCCTGCGCGATCTTCCTGGCAACGTTTGGGATCACATCGGCCTTCCGCTGCGATCCATCGCCGTAGTGAAGCACGCCCGTGGGGACGTCGTAGCGGTGATGTTCCGAGAGGGTCCATCCGCCAAGCCCCTCCGCACTCACATCCCACGCGCCGACTTTGACGGTTTTGGTCCGCCAGATCGTGATCTCCTCGCGTGTTTCCGACCCGGTAAGAGTCGCGCCGCCGAACCCGCCGAAGCTTGCAGAAGACGCCCCACCAAGAGTCGCTCGCGCCAGGGGCGCTGTGTAGACACCGCCATAGACATAACCAATCCGGATCAAAGCGTTGACAACACCTTGGACTCGCCGGCCAAACGCGTCGAGACCGTTCCACTCATAGTCAGTCGTCTGGTTCGGCGACCCCGAGAAGGTGAGATCGGTCTTGCGCCCGGCTACGTGGATCTCAACTTGAACCCTTCGCAGGCTCGCGGGAGGCGTGTCGAGCGTAATAGGGATGTTGATGCGGTACGCAGCCTTTCGGCCCGGTGTACGGTTCGAACGGTAGTGCAGGCTCATTCCTGTGCCAACAACATCGACGCCCTCACCCAAGGTCTGGTTCTGGCATTCGATCAGCGATCCTCCCTTGCATGTGGGTTCATCCTCTTCCGAGTCTCCAGATGGATCGCCTTGTGGCTGCGTCGCATCAGGGGGCGGCTTCATGGGCCAGTTGAAATCGTAGGGTGTGAAGTGCCGGATCGGCACACGCCACAAACTCTGTCCAGCCGTAAAGAGACTGACGAGGGCTGCGCGTTCGTTATCGGAGAAGCCCGCCGCTGCGAGTTCGACGGCTGAGGCCGCCCCACCGCTACCCGTGAGATCGATCGTGGCGAGACCTGCCGTGACACCCAGGACTCTCACGATCCTTCCATCTTCCGAAGGGACCCACGCTCCCTGTTGACGATCGTAGTAGCCCGAAGGAACCGGTGTGCCCACAGGGAAGCCGAGGAAGTTCTCGACGTAGTGGTAGACGGGCTGCGAGAAATCAACTCGTGTGGCGCCGACCGCCATTGCCTCGTCTACGGATAGCTCGGCGGCGAACGTGTAGCCCGAGGATGCAGGCAAATCGCCCGGCATCGCCCTTGGTCCATTTGGACCAACCGTGAACTCCGTTGCGCGTACAGTCAGTGCGGCAAGGGCTTGGGTCGAGCCATCGGCGAGGGTGAGGCTTGCGGAGGTGCCGGGATTAAAGAGAAGTGTCGAGGCACGTGAGCCGCTTCCGTCGGTGGACGTCGATGAGCGGGCCGGCCGCGTCGTGGTGGCGGCGGCGAGGTCGACATAGGTCGAAACAGTATCGAGCGGCGTCAAGACGACGTCGGGCAGACCGTAGAACTCCTGCCACAAGGTTGAAGCATTTCGTTGCACGCTCAGGAACCCAGGCTTCGAGTATCTGACCATGAGAGGCCCGCCGTTGACCGCCAGATCGAATTGGCCGTCGGCGCGTGTCAAGGTACGGCCAACGCCAGGACTCCGAGGCAAGTCGACCGTAACGCCAGAGAGAGGCGTGCCGTCGGGCATGAGCACGCGCCCTCTCAGCACCACAATGCGCCGGGGCTCGATTGTGCCGGGGGCGACGCCCGTCTGGATCGGTACGCCGCCTTCAAACAGGAATCTCACTGAATCGAACATTGTTGTCGAGGCGGTGCGATCGAGGGGCGGCGCAACGGTTATCGGATCTGGCGGCAAAGGGTCGTTTGCAACGACCACCACTGTAGCGGTCGCGCTCATCGAGCCATAGATGGCGATGATCGAGCCTGTTCCGGGGGAAGTTCCAGTGACGGAGAGGCCCGCCACATTCATGATCCCCGGCGCACTGCTCGACGTAATGACGCTGGGCGAAACGTCCTGGCTGGTCCCGTCACTCCAATAGGCTCGTGCGGTTACGCTCGCCGAGCCGCCTACGCTCAGGGACAGGTGCTTGGGAGACAGACTTATCGACGCGATCCGCGGCGCCTCTGTGACGTCGATGAAGAGCGGATTTGATAACGGACCGGAGGCCGAGTTTGAGAGCCGAATCTCCACCCGTCGCGAAGCCGTGAGCAGTGCTGCGGGCACGATGACCGTCGCTTCATGTCCGGAGATCACCGGGGACAGCCATGTCCCCTCAAAGCTCACCTGCGCGGTGTCGAGGAATGAGTCACCGGTCAGCGTCACCACCGTATCCCCGGATCCTGCGGCAATGCGCAGTGGGGCCACGGCAAGAAGCCTTGGGACGGGAAGAGAGAGAGTGAACGCGGTCGGACTCGTCGCGGTTCCACCTGGTGCTTCAAGGATCAGGGGCGCTGTTCTTGCCTCGCTCGAAGAGGGCATTCGGACCCGCACCGAGTTCTCCGCGGCCGACAGGACCTCGAGGGAGATCCCATTCCAGACGACTCGGTTCGTGTCGACTGTTCCACCAAAACCCGACCCGGTTAACGTCACCGTCGTTCCTGAGCTTCCTTCGGATGGCGAGATGGCGTCGATGACCGGCCCGGGGTAGGTCTCGAACGACCATGAGAAAGGAGTGACCGGATTGCCGGATCGATCCAGCACTCCCTCTATCCTCCCTTGGTAGGTAGCGCCCGCCGTCCATCCCCCATTCGGAATGAAGAAGGCGAGCAGGCCAGACTCCGCGACGCTTCGCGTGCCGGCCACCTGGGCGCCATTGAGCGAGATGGACATGGTCGCCGCCATGACGGAACGCGGATCGATGGGTTCGGAAAACGCAACGGACGCCATGTGTCCAAGAAAGACCCTCGATCCTGTGGGTGCGGCCGTGGTCACCATTGGACCGCTGAGATCTGGCGGCGTCAAGCTCAAAACTTCGCGGGATGACAGGGTCGATCCATTCGAGAGGCCGCCCAACACCAACACCGCACCGCCGTCTGCGATCGTCGCGGTGTGGCCGTGTCGTGGAGTCCCAAGCGTCGTGGCGGAGAGCGAAAACGCACCCGTCGCGGGATCGTAGATCTCTATGGATCCGAGTTCCGCAGCCCCGTCGGTCCCACCCACGAGCGCTACCCGGCCGTCGTTTAGCAAAGTCGCCGAGTGGCGCGCTCGCGGCCGGCTCAGGCCCCCCGTCTGCGTCCAGGTGAACGCGTCTGGATCAAACAGGAACGCTTGTGAGATGCCAACGCCACCAGCGACGAGCACGAGACCGTTCGGGAGCAGCGTCGCGGAGTGTCCCGAGATCGTTCCAATGAGGCTCGTCTGAACCTCGCGGTCTACCTGAGAAGGGGTAAACGCGTAGGACCGCTCGAATGCTGACGCTCGAGGGTCCAGGACATCAAGCGTGTCCCGGTCGACGCCGCCGAGGACTACGACACGACCGTCTCGGAGGACGTTCGCGGTGGCGAGAAACCGACTGGTCGAAAGAGTGATGCCAGTGTCCCCGAACGGGGTTACCGGTCCGCCAACCTTGACCGAGGATAGAGCGCTGTCGGATTCGGAATAGCCCCCAATGACTGCGAGCTGGCCGGTCGGAAGGAGTGCTGCGGCATGGTCCGAAACCAGAAGTGGCGGGGCCGGAAGGAAGGCCTGAGATACGGCGCCGCTCGATTGGATCACCTCTGCGGTCGGCTCGTATCCTGTGCTGCTTTGTCCGCCGGCCACGAACGTCGTGGCGTTGTTCAAGACCGTGGCGCTGTGACTTGCGCGCGGCGCAAGAAGGGGGGCTGTTGAAGGCGTTGGTGTTGGGGTAGGAGTCGGAGTGGGTGTTGGGGTCGGGCTTCCGGAAGCGTTGCACAAAGAGAGAGCGAAGGACGTTCCCCTCCCCGACGCAATTCTCACTCGGATGGTGGACGCTGGGCGCGAGAGCACGGCAGACGTCACGAGGCGCGCAACGGACCTGCCCAAGTCTCGAGGGCCGACCACCTCCTGGTCGTTAACCCAGACCCAACCGCTCGAGACCCGTTGCTCGGGATCGCCGTCTCCGTTCTCAAGGAGAAGAGCAAAGGGAGCCGAGGCGCTCGGCGGGACGGGCGCCGTAACCTGGTAAACGTCTGGTGGACCCGTAGATCGCCCGAAACGCACAGGCCCCCAAAAAACGCCGACGCAGTTCGTCGCGTCGCTCGACTGAGCCCCGATATCGCGCTGGAGTGGGTCGCTTTGGGACGTCTGGGGCTGTTGCCCGCCCTCACGCCCTCGTGCGTCGAGACCGGAACTCGACGCCGAAATCGACAAACCGACCGCCGACACCAGAACAACACGTCCCAAAGCCGATTGTTTCACTGAAGGCCACCAAGCGTCTCTCAAACAAAACAATGGCGTCCAAGAAACGAATCTGTTCGAGCGAACATATCAGAAGCCAAGTGGGGGGGGCGGCCTGAGCCCCGGAGTCTGCTCGAATAGGAAATATGCCGAGCGCCGAGTCGGAAAAGGCCTCGACCCGATTCAGGCGTGCGGCCCGTCTTGCATGATCTTCCTCGGTGAAGAAGAGCGTTCGGGAGTCCGCCGCCCATGCGACGGAAATCGTCTCTTCGACTGTTCGATTCCAGATCTCACCGGTCGCGAGATTCTTCACGTGCAGGCGGTACTGACAGAACCCGGTATCGCGCCACGCTTCCGCCTTTCGTAGATCGGATACTGAAGGCCCTTCTGTGTTCGGACGCGATGGTCATAGCCGCCGAGCTGATAGGGGGTGGTCGTGTCGTCCTCTCTGAATCCGCGCCAGCATCTCGCCATGCTGCGCACCCGCTGCGAAGCCGGCGCGGAGTTCCGCCACGACAATCACCGGGACCCAGACCTCGTCGGCTGAAGAAACGATTTCGGCAACCGCTTCATCGCCCTTCACCAGGTCCGAATATCGGTTGGTGTCAATGGCGATCCTCAT
>CAZFQH010000090.1:6090-11221 GCA_964520805.1 uncultured Acidobacteriota bacterium
GTGCTGTTCCCTGATGGCGAGGGTGACGGCCGGCTCGAGCGCCCCGGATCCGGCAATGCCTTCGAGGCTCCGCCTTCGGCGCTTCACTCCCGCAAGGCCAGCCTCCGCCTCCAGGGCGTCCAGGAGGACCGCGTTCAGGCTCCGCGAGCGGACGCGCGCACGATGACGAAGAGCGGTGTCAATCGAGGGTGGAACATTTCGAATCGTGAACTGCATGCATTGAGTGTAGGCCACGCCTGCACTCGGGTGCAAGCGTCCTTCCTCTCACGCATTACATCAAGCGCCTCGTTGCCGAGTAGAAGCCGAGCGGTCGCGCAATCTCGGCGGCAAGAGGCCGGGCTGGACCGTGACATAAGGGGGACTCAGGAAGTCTGAGTGGTCTTGGCCGCGTACATCAGCTCGTCGGCCGCGCGCAACGCGTCCTCGGGTCGCCCACCGGGGGTCAGTTGTGAAATGCCCACCGAGAAGCGCAGACCCGGCAACTCGGCCTCATGGGTGGCAAGGCGAAGGCGCAGGGCCTCCACGCGCCCATCGGCCAAGCTGCGATCGAGTCCGGGGGCCACCACCAGGAATTCGTCACCTCCGTAGCGAATGCACGAGTCGTTCGGCCGGAAACTCTCGCGCAGCGCCTCGGCAAAATGCTTGAGGCATCGGTCCCCCACTTCGTGGCCAAGTTCGTCATTCACGACCTTGAAGTCGTCGAGGTCAAAGAACAGCAGAGTCGCTCCGTCCGGCTGGACCTCCCTCAGGATGGCCGGCAGGGCGCGCCGGTTGTACAAAGCGGTGAGCGGGTCGTGATCCACCAGGCGGCGCAGCCCCTGCTGAGCTTCATGCAGGTCGGCGATGGTCATCTGCAAGTCGCGCTGGGCTCGCAGAGAAATGGCGAGGACAAAGCCCAGGGCCAGGAGCCACTCACCTCCGGTGTCGATCGAAGAGTGAGCGGCGAGGAACGTCCCGACTCGGCTCCGCAGTTCGGGGGCGAGGATGTGGTCGGGCGCCAGTTGCGAGGCGTACGCCGCAGCTTCCGCGAGGCAAAGGCCTCCACGCACGAAAAAACCCACAGCCAGCCAGCTCAGGGCCCGATCTCCGGATCTGAGAAGAGCGACACCCGTGGGCACGAACATGAGGCCGATGAAGAGCTGCTGCCCTACTCCCAACAGGTCAATCGAGGTGAACGCCCATGCTCCGAAAAGCGGGAACACCAGGCCGGCCACGAAGAGCTGCGGCGGGGCCACGAGCTTGGTTCCGGGGCGATGCAACGACCAGGCTCCCTGGACCAGGTAGAGAACGGCCAGGCACTTCGGCGCGATGTACAGGAAGTACGCCATGGGCCTCGTGGTCGGCGTCGTCCCGATCATCCAGAAGGCCAGAGCGGCCGTAACGGAAATGAGGTTGAGGACCCACCCGCGCACCCACGAGGAAATAGCGTGGCGAGGTAGAGACCGCTGGAGGACGAGAAAGAAGGCGACGATCAGCGCCAACGACGAGATCTGGACGCCGATGCTCCATCGCCAAAGGGTGAGTTCCATTCAGAAGAGGGAGCTTATCGGAGTGATCTCATCAGATCCGCACCCTCCACAACGCCCCCCGCCAGTCCCATCTCGCCCATTCCGAATGAGCAAACCGTTGGCTACATGATCCTGGTTCTTTTCGCGGTGCGAAAATGTTGTCAAGGCTTTCTGAAAATACAAACTGGCTCTCTCGGTTCGCGGAGGGGATATCGTTCGCTTTCCAAGCGTGTCATTGACCTGCCCCCGTTGCTCGAGTGAGGCGCCCGCCGGAGCGGTGGAGTGCGCGGCGTGCGGAGTAGTCTTCTCGAAATGGCGGAAGGGATCTTCGACCACGGCGAAACCCATTGAAAGGCGCGAGCCGATCCAGGGCCTGAACGCAGAGTGGGTGATGCTTAAACCCGACCCGCCACCGCCCCCTCCACGCGAGACCTTGGGTATCACCCACACAGGGTGGAAGGCCGCGGCCATCGGCCTCGTAATGGCGTGCGCGCTGACCTTCTTCCCCCTTCTGTCCTTCCTTCTCTCACCCCTCACCATCATCGTCCATGAGATCGGCCACACCGTGGTCCTGTGGCTCTTCGGCTTTCCAGCGATTCCGGCGTTCGATTTCGCGAACGGAGGTGGCGTGACTCTGAGCGACCTGGAGCGAGCGCCCTCAACGATCTGGGCGTGGGGCGTGGGTGTGCTGGCCCTCGGCTGGTGGCAGCGGCTTCGCCCCCCGGTACTCGTGGCCCTTGGAGTGGGTGTTCTCGTTTATTTCTGGATGTACGACTCCGTCCGCGAAACCCTCGCCATCACCCTCGGCGGCCACGCGGGCGAACTCGCCTTTGCCACCCTCTTTCTTTATCGCGGTCTCACCGGCTGGGGGTGCCGGATCGAGGTTGAACGCTTTCTTTACGCTTTCATCGCCTTCATGATCTTCTTCGCGAGTCTCCGTCTGGGTCTTTCCCTCTCGGGCGACGCGATGGAAAGATACTGGTACCTTCAGGGCAAGGGCGGCATCGACCACGATCTCGTCACCGGCTCCCGCATCCTGAGCTGGCGGCTCGAATCGGCGGCCCGGGCCTTGATGGCCTTGACTCTGGCCGCGGTCCCGCTCGCGTTCCTGGCCGCCTCCAAGCGCCGCATCATCGGCGCCGTGGCGGAATCCGAAGAACCGTTGTAGCGGTCTAAATCGTAGGGGCGGCCCTCGTGGCCCGCCCGCGACGTCCGCACGGTTTAGAATACCGCTCTTGCCCTGGGTCTACATGCTGCGTTGCGGCGATGGGTCGCTCTACACGGGGGTCGCGAAGAACGTCGAAGCGCGACTGAAGCAGCACCAGGATGGAAAAGGCGCGCGCTATACGCGGGCGCATCTTCCGGTGACGCTCGCGTGGTCGAAAGAGTGCGCCACCTGGGGCGAGGGACTGAAGGAAGAGTTCCGAATCAAAAGCCTCAATCGCGAGGCCAAAGAGAAGCTGGTGAATGGACGCTAATGGCTGAGCTGTTGTTGAGTTGTCAGGATCTTGGAAAGTCGTTCGGCTCGGCGCCCCTGTTCGAAGGTCTCTCGTTCGGTGTCTTCGAAGGGGACCATATCGGTCTGGTGGGCCCAAACGGCTCGGGCAAGACCACTCTCCTGAGGATCCTGGCCGGTCTCGAGGAGCCGAGCACGGGAACTCGCGCCGCCCGCAAGCGGCTGCGCTTCGGCTTTGTGGCCCAGGACCCGAAGTTCGACCCCGAGCACACCGTCGAGCAGGTGCTGCGCGCCGCGTTGAAGGGCGGCACTCTCGATCCGCATGAGGTCGACGTCAAGGTCGCAATCATGATGGGCACGGCCGGTTTCGACGACGGCGATGCGAAGACGGGCGTCCTCTCGGGAGGCTGGAAGAAGCGCCTTGCGATCTCGGTCGAGTTGATCCGCGAACCCGAGCTGCTTCTCCTGGACGAACCCACGAACCACCTCGATCTCGAAGGGATTCTCTGGCTCGAAGACCTCCTGCCCCGCGAACCCGAGGCCTTCGTGGCCATCAGTCACGATCGCTACTTCCTTGAGTCGATCACGAGCCGCATGATCGAGCTGAACAAGGCCTTCGCCCTCGGGATATGCGATGTGGCCGGCAACTACAGCCGGTATCTCGAGAAGAAGGACGAACTCCTCGCGGGTCAGGCCGCCTATCAGGACTCGCTACGCAATCGCGTTCGGGGCGAACTGGTCTGGCTTTCGCGCAAGGCGAAGGCGCGCACGCGCAAGGCGCAGGCTCGCATCGATGAAGCCGGCCGCATGCAGAGCGAACTGGCCGATCTCGACCGACGGTCGCAGAAGTCGGTGGTCGGCATCGACTTCGCGGCCACGGAACGCCGGACAAAGCAGCTCATCGTGGCCACGGACCTGACCAAGAGCTACTTCGACCGGCCCATCGTTACGAAACTCGACCTCACGCTCTCCCCGGGAATGCGCCTCGGCCTGCTCGGCGGCAACGGGAGCGGCAAGACGACACTGCTGAGAATGCTCGCGGGAACGGAAAAGCCCGACGGAGGCTCGATCAAGCACGCGGAAGGTTTGAAGGTCGTGATGTTCGATCAGCACCGATCGCGACTCGATCCCACGGCTTCGTTGCGGCAGACCCTCGGCGCCACTGGCGACTCCGTCATCTTTCAGGACCGATCCATCCACGTTGTGGGTTGGGCGAAGCGCTTCATGTTCCGGCCCGAGCAGCTCGACACCCCGGTCAGCCGGCTCTCAGGCGGCGAGCAGGCGCGGGTGGTCATCGCGAAGCTCATGCTCGAGCCCGCAGATGTACTGCTGCTCGACGAGCCTACGAACGATCTCGATATTCCAACGCTTGAAGTTCTTGAGGAGAGTCTTCTCGAGTTTCCAGGCGCCCTGGTTCTCGTCACTCACGACCGCTACCTGCTCGACCGGGTGTCCACGCAGATCCTCGCTCTCGACGGTCGCGGCGGTCTCACTCCCTTCGCCGATTGCGCGCAATGGGAAGAAGCCCAGGGCCGCGACTACGTTCCGCCTCCCACCGCGACGGCGGCCGCGGTCGTGACGGCGCCCCGGCCGTCGCAATCCCCCGCACCTGCCCCGCCCCCTGCGGCTAAAGCGAAGAAGCTGAGCTACAAGGATCAGCGCGAGTGGGATCAGATGGAGGCGAAAGTCCTGGAGGCGGAGGGGGCGCTTGAAGCCGCCCAGGCGAAGGTGGCCGAACCCGCGATCGCCTCCGACTATCAGGCCCTCATCGAAGCCAACGCGGCGCTCACGAAGGCTCAAGCCGAAGTGGACCGCCTGTACGCCCGCTGGGCCGAACTCGAAGCGCTGGGCGGGATCCGCGCATAGCAAGGGCGGCCACCAGGGCCGCCCCTACAGTTATGGAACCGACGTGGTGATTCAAGGAACGGTCCCCGCGCCGCGAGAACCACCAAGGGTAGGAGCGAATGGGGGTTGTGATTCCAAAGTGTAGGGGCACCCCTCGTGGGTGCCCGTTAGGTAGGAGCGAATGGGGGTTGTGATTCCAAAGCGTAGGGGCACCCCTCGTGGGTGCCCGTTAGGTAGGAGCGAATGGGGGTTGTGATTCCAAAGTGTAGGGGCACCCCTCGTGGGTGCCCGTTAGGTAGAAGCGAACGGGGGTTGTGATTCC
>CAZFQH010000091.1:0-11144 GCA_964520805.1 uncultured Acidobacteriota bacterium
CCCAAACCCCGTCGCTGCGGCCGAAGATCAGGGCCTTCGCTGGGCCCGGACTGGTAGTGTCTGGTCCAGGGATTTCATGAAACAAGTGGACCGCCCGTGAGCTCTGGCCGCCTCATGTCGCCGTCTTACGATCTCGCGGCCGCCGTCGCGCACCTACGCGCGTCGCACGAGCGGATGGCCGGTCTCATCGACATCGTGGGTCCCTGCGCCCTGTTGACTCATCGCGCGACGCCTTTCGAGGCGCTCGTCCAGTCGATCGTCTACCAGCAGTTGAATGGCAGCGCCGCGGCGACGATTCTCGGCCGCGTTCTGGAGGTCTACGCGCCCAGGCCTTTCCCCTCGGCTGAAGATCTGCTTGCGACCGACGACGCCAGACTGCGCGCGGCCGGGCTGTCGCGCGGAAAACTTCGCGCCATGAAGAGCCTGGCTCAACACGCCCTCGAGGGTGTGGTGCCCACCCGCGCCGAAGCGGTGCGAATGGCCAACGAGGAACTGATCGAACGCCTCACCCGGGTGCACGGCGTGGGGCGCTGGACCGTCGAGATGTTCCTGATCTTCGGCCTCGGCCGCCCCGACGTCTGGCCCGTGCTCGACTTCGGTGTGCGCAAGGGCCTCGGTCGCACCTTCCGTAAGCGCGCGATGCCCACGCCGAAGCAGGCGGCCCCTTTCTTCTGGAAGTTTTCGCCCTACAGTTCCGTAGCGGCCTGGTACTTCTGGCGCGCCTGTGAGCTTTCGCCGGAGGCTTTTGCTAAAGCTGCGAAGCGCGCGAGAAACCCACCACACTGATCATTCGGCCAGCGTTCGCCCCATCGCGGCGGTAGGAAAAGAAGAGATCTTCCCGGCATCGGGTGCACAGGTCGAGGCTGTCGATGTTGGCCGACCGCACCCCCGATTCCTCGAGCTGGGCTCGGTTCGCCGCCACCACATCGAGGTGCTTGCGCACCGAGGGCCCCTGCTTGAAGAAAGCCGCACCCTGGGCGCCGAACGCCTCCTCGACCTCGGGTCCAACTTCATAGCAGCAAGGACCGATGGCCGGTCCCAGAGAGGCCAGAAGCCGCCGTGGATCCGAACCCATGGCGATCAGCCGATTCACCGCCTCGACCGCGACCCGTGCGGCCGAGCCTCGCCACCCCGCATGCGCCGCGGCCACCCGCTTCTGAACTGGATCCACGATCAGAATCGGGAGGCAATCCGCGGTTTCGATGGCCAGCAAATGACCCTCGTGGCCGGTGACGCTGGCGTCCGCCTCCGGAGGATCATTCCAAGGTGGGGTCGCGATGGCGCACCCGTGGACCTGGCGCAGGAAGAACGCGCTCCCGACCGCCCTCCATGCGTCTCGTGCGGCCTGGCGAGCCACTTCGCGAGCTCCGGGAACACGCTGGCCGAATCCGTGAACCAAGCCTTTAATCGCGGCCAGACGCGGCGAGGTGAGGAACTTCATCGAATCCATGATCGACTGGGGAACTTACACTCGTCGTACGGATGGTTCCTCCTCGAAAACGTTCACCGCGCGTCTTCTTCGTCCGGACGACCCTCTTTCTGATCGCGAGTACCCTGGCCGTGCAGGCTTTCTGGCTCGTACCCGATTCGCTGGTTGTGGTCGAGTACCCTCTCGCCCCCTCCTCGTGGCCCGCCGCCCTCGATGGTTTCACGATCGCGGCAGTCGGGGATCTCCATGGCGGCGCGCCTTTCGTAGACGTGGTCAAACTCGAAGAAGTGGTTCTCCGCATCTCCGCCGCGAAACCCGACCTCATCGCCTGGCTGGGCGACTACGTGATTGACACCGTGCCGGGCGGAACTTTCATGGAGCCAGAGAAGGTCGCAGCCATCCTCGCCCGGGCCAAGGCCCGGTACGGACAGATCGCGGTGATTGGCAATCACGATCGATGGCTCGGGGCCGAGAGAGTCGAACGGGCCTTTCGCGCGGCCGGGGTCACGTTCCTGCGGTGGCAGTCCGACACACTCCTCGTGAATGGAGTGCGCCTCCACGTCTCTGGTCTGGATGACTTCGATCTTTCACCCGACTACTGGCCGCGTTTTCGACAAATTCAGGCAGAGTGGCGTGGGCTTCCGAAGGCCGAGCCGCTTGTTGTCCTCTCTCACAACCCGGACGTGTTTCCGTTCCTTCCGCCCCGGGTCACGCTCACTCTGGCCTCGCACACCCATGGAGGCCAGCTTCGGCTTCCTGTCATCGGCAGCCCGATCGTGCCCAGCTCGTTCGGGCAGCGGTTCTCCCGCGGCCACATCGTGGAAGAGGGACGCCATCTCTTCGTGAACACCGGAATCGGAACCAGCCTTCTCCCGGTCCGCTTTGGCGTGCGACCCGAGATCTCGATCCTCAAGCTGATCGCGACGGATGCGGTAGCACCGCAATCGTGACCCAAGGCCTTCCTGCAACGAGTCAAGGGGGTGTGACCTACTCGATCCCTCCACCCGCCTATCCTTGCAGCCCGCAGGGCTTGCGGTGGCTTGCCCCAAGGGCAGGCTGCGGCGCTAGTAGTTAGCTCTGGAGAAGGCGCACCAAGCGCTCGCGAGGCTCAGTGAGAGGACGCGTCGGCACTCGACGTCGGCAGTTTGCAGACGCCCGATGCGAGCGTTCCCGGAGCTCCCTTCCTCTGGCCTTCCCCCGCGAGGAACAGCGCGCCATCGGGTCCGAGGGCTACGCCCTCACCCTGTGGCTCTTTCAGCGCCGTGGCGTCGAAACGAAGAGGTGACTTGAGGTCGCCCTTCATAAGACGATTCGCGTCGTAGAAGTACACCGAACCGTGGGTTCGCATCGCGACCCACTTTCCGTCGGGAGAAGCACTGGCTCCCGTGACCCACTGATTCCGGTTCACCGCGCCGCTCTGGAGCACGCCGACCTTCTGAAGCTGAGTCGAGGCGCCCGCCTTGGGAGATCCGCCGAAGCGATAGAGAGCCACGGGCCCCGTCTCTCCTTTCGTGACGACGAACATTTCACCGGATGCGGAGACGAAGAACGCTTCGGCATCATGAGATCCATCGGGGAAAGTGGCGGTAAAGACCTCGCCGCGCGACGCCACCGCATCCGTAGGCGCGGGCTCTGGAATGCGATGGATGGTGATGCTCTTGCGAGCATTCTGGTTGTCGCCGATATCCCCGATGAACAGACAACTCGCGGACCCGCAGGGAGCGACTGCAATGTCCTCCCAGTCGGAAACCTTCACGCCTGCAAGGCGTACTTTGCCTTTGACCGCGCCCCGAGCGTCGAAGGCGAAGAGAACCGGTTCGCCGACGTAGGAGTCACCGTGGGACCACAGAATCCCCGGCGTGCGACGGCTAACCGCGACACCACTCGCTTCCGTAACTCCCGGCAGGCCCGCAGACGCGTTTGCCATCTGGCAGACGACAGAAGGACCGGTATTCGCGACCGTCGCCGGGCCTTTGCTTGCCTCCGCGGGTTTCGATTCGGTTGATTCCTTGGACGCATGCTTGTCGCCGCCTTTCTTGCCCTTCGAGTCGTCCTTCTTCCCTGAGGTTTTCTTGTCCCCCTTGTCTCCGCCCTTGCCGTCTTTCTGCGTCAATGGGGGCGCCGCCGCGATTATTTCTGCCCAGGCGACGGACGCGCCGGACAGAGAGAAAGCGACCAACAGTCCCGTCAACCTGTTCGTTGTTAAGAATTGCATCCCGGACTCTCCCAGTATGGTGATCGCCTCGTGGCCGCCTTGCGAATCTCGGAACGAACCGGGCCAGGCTCCTAGAAGCGGTAGGCCACACCCAAACGTGCCGCCCAAAAACCAGGCGTGAAGCGCGGCAGTTCCAGTTGCGAAGCGACGGTAGCGAGGAAGGCCTTCTCAACCGCACTCAAGACCCCGGTTTCCTTCGCTTCCCACTTCAGCTCCGATCGTTTGAAGGTGAAACCTCGCGCCTCTCCTACGATGGAGAAGCCGGAAGCGATGCGGACCTGAAGGGTGATGCCAGCATTGAATCCGAAGTGGTGCGTTTCCTCGGAGTTCACCGGAGAGGCGATGAGCGAGACCGGAATCGACGCATTCAGGTTGGCCACGGTCAGGGTGGGGAGAACATCCAGATCCACCTTGGAAACGTAGCTCACACCGCCCGAGAACCCAACCCCCACTCGCCCCTGCGACTGAAAGCGCAGGTTGAGCGACTTGGGGCGGATCGAGCGGAGGTCGGTCGTTCCCTCGCCGAGGGTGAGCGGAATCGCCGGAATCGGCGAACCCGGCGGGCCCAGTTCGAGCGTGTAACTGCCGCCGAACGACTGCAGGTCCACATCGACACTGTCGAAACGTGCTTCGACACCAAAGGAGTTCGTCAGGAACAACGTGGCCGAGACCCCGAAGGAGATTCCTCCTTTCGCGTCCACCGTTGCCGACTCCTTCACATTGAGCCGCCCGAGGTCCAGATTGGGCGTGCTGCCTTTGAAAGTGAACGACTGCTTGTAGGTGGCAAAGGCAGGGCCGGTGAAGAGGGCCACCTCGACCCCGGATGCGGCCGCGGCGGGCGCATCCGCCAGAACGACAAGGCCCGCGAGGAATCCGCCAAGCCAGGAACGCCTCAACGCGCGCCTGCTTCGGCGATGGCCTTCTTTCGTGCCGCCTCGAATTCGTCGCCCGGATTCCAAGCCGGCATCTCGGCCTGATTCGCCACCTGCACCCCGAGGAAGAACAGCAGCCGGAAGTCCTCAATCGCCCCTTCGAGGTTCCACCAGTCGCGCAGTTCGTCGCTCACCTGATGGTAGTGCTTCTCCTCGTAGGCCTCCTGTTCCTTGCGGCCCCAACCCTCGGGTTTGCCGATCACTTCCATCCCGCCGTCAAAATACGCGGCGGGCACGCCCTTCTTGGCGAAACTGAACTGGTCGGAGCGATAGAAGAAACCCTTGTCCGGCGACTGGTCGGCGACGACGCGACGACCCTGCAAAGCAGCCAGAGCGTTGATTGTCTTGTCGAGGCTCGACTTGCCGTAGCCGATCATCGTCAGATCCTTCGTTCGGCCCCAGATGTTGGCACCATCCATGTTGATGTTCGCGGCGATCCGGCCCGCGGGCACTGGAGGGTTTTGCGCCAGATACTTCGAGCCGAGCAGGCCTTGTTCCTCGGCCGCAACCGCCGCGAAGTACAACGTCCGCTTCGGGCGCTCGCTCAGTTGCGCGCTCGATTCCGCGAGGGCGAGAAGCCCTGCCACTCCCACCGCGTTGTCGTGGGCGCCGTTGAAGATGCCGTCCTGACCCGCGGGAGCCTCAATACGGCCGAAATGGTCGTGATGTGAAGTGAAGAAGACCGACTCGGCCTTGAGTTTGGGGTCGCTGCCGGTCAGTTTGGCAATCACGTTGGCGCTCGCCTTCTTCTTCACCTCATTGCGCAAAGTCATCGACAGGTTGACGCCGAGGAGCACCGGTTTGAAATCCTTCTTCTGCGCGGCGGCGGTGAGGGCTGCAAGATCATGTCCGGCCAGGGTCGCTACCTTACGAACCGCCTCCTCGGTGGCCCACATCTTCACCTGAACCCGCGGTCCGGTTTCCCCGGCCAGGGAGAAGAGTTCACCCGACCACGAGTTCTGAACCACCGAGAAGCCATAGCCCGCCGAAGGGACGGTGTGGATGATGATGGCGCCGGCCGCCCCTTTGGATGCGGCCATCTCATACTTGTAGTCCCACCGACCGTAGTAGAGCCGGGTTTTCCCCTTGAAAAGCAAAGGGTCGTTCTCGGGGTCGTTGTTCATCATCACCAGGACCTTGCCCTTCACGTCGAGGCCCTTGTAGTCGTCCCAGCCGAATTCGGGGGCTTCGATGCCGTATCCGACGAATACGAGTTCCGCGTTTTCGAAACCAGAGGTGGGCTGTTCCGCGCCGGAGAAAGCGACGAATTCCTGCTTCTGCAGAGTCACCGCCTCCGCGCCTTTCTTAAAGACCACGGTATCGGGAGCCGCGCTCTTGATGCCGACGATCTCCACCTTCTGAATATAGGAACCATCCGCGGCTCCCGGCTCGAGTCCGAAGCTCTCGAACTGCGCCGCAATGTAGGCCTGGGCCAGTTCGTCGCCCCGGGTCGCGGGCCCGCGGCCCTCGAGCAGATCGCTCGCGAGAAAGCGAGTGTGACCCTTCAGTTTGGTGGCGGTGATTCGGGGACCGGCCGCGGCCTCGGTGGCTGCGCTCACGAGTTCCTGCGCGGAGGTGAGCCCCGCGAGCGCCAAAGCGAGGGCTCCTGCAAAGAGTGTCTTCTTCATCCATGGAGCATAAAGGCACGGCGCAACCCGGCTGGACCCGCAAATCCGGAGGGGTTCCGAATATTGCTCCTGGCCGCCGGAGCGTTTGAGATAAGCGACCATCGTAGCGCGATGCGCACCCTCCAGCGCATCCATTCCTCGTTTCGGGATCGGGCTCCTAAAATCACCCGGTGCGAAGCGGAATCGTCGGTGCCCTTCTCCTCCTTGCCGCTTGCGCCCCGCCCCCGCCGACAGAGCTTGTGGCCACCGGCGGGGCGGAGATCTACGGAAAACTTTGTTCGAGTTGTCATGCTCCGGACGGAAAGTCCCTGGCAACGATCGCCCCGCCCCTGGCCGGTCACGCCGTCCGCATGCTTCAGGCCGGCGGACGCAGTCATCTCATTCGTATCGTTCTCAACGGCATGTCCGGCCCCATCGAAGTCTCAGGCCGACGCTACGATGCGATCATGACCCCGCTCCGCTACCTCAAAGATCAGCAGGTGGCCGATGTTCTGAACCACGTCCTCACGTCCTGGGGCAACGACCGACTTCTCTCTCCCGACTTCAAACCCATCACTCCCGAAGAGGTGAGCAAAGAGCGCATTCCCGTGCAGTCGCCTCGCGACATGGCGGCGGAGCGTCCCAGGCTATGAGCGTTCGTTCGCTCGGTCTCCTGGCGCTTCTGATCGCCTTCCTGACCGCCAACCTCGCCTGTGCGCCCGCGGATGGGGCGACGAGATATCCGCTTAAGGGCAAGATCGAAGGCGTCGATATTCTGGACCGCGAGCTTCTGATCGCTCACGAGGACATCCCGGGCTTCATGCCCGCGATGACCATGCCCCTCAAGATGCCCGAATCAACGGGCTTCCTGGCCCGGTTCCAGGGCATGCCCCTCGAGCGACTGCGACGCGGGGATGTCATCACCGCCACACTGGTCGTGAAGGCGAACGAGAGCTTTGTGGAAAAGGTGAACGTGGTGCGCTACGAACCCCCGCCAGGGATGAGCATTCCTGTGCCCAAAGAAGCGAGGCTCGGAGAGAGTGTGGTGGATGTCCTTCTCGAGGATCAGGACGGCAAGCCCCTGCGGATCTCCGACTACCGCGGCCACGTGCTCGTCCTCACGTTCATCTACACGCGCTGCCCGATTCCGGAGTTCTGCCCGCGCATCATGAAGAACTTCCAGGAGCTCGAGAACGCGATCGAGGCCGACCCGGACCTGCGCGCCTCAGCCCGCCTTCTGAGCGTGAGCTTTGATGTCGAGTTCGATCGACCCGAAGTGCTCCAGGCCTTCGGCTCGGCCTTCGTCAAGGATCGCGGGCAGGGTCCGTTCGCGAGGTGGAAGCTCGCAACCGGAACGAAAGAGGCGGTGGGACGACTCGGTCAGTTCTTTGGGCTTGTCTTCTTTCAGGAGGGGAGCGACTTCGCGCACTCGCTGGTCACCGTGGTCATCGGCCCCGACGGGAAGCTCGTCAAGGAGTTCGCCGGAAACGACTGGGTCCTCGCCGAAGCCCATGCCGCGTTGCGGGAGGCAGTGGGCAAGAAGCGGTAGTAGCGGACGCCCCCGCGCTTGCCTCTTGGTCCGTCCGCAGCGCCACCAGGGGATCGACGGTGGTGGCACGAAGTGCGGGTCCCAGGCAGGCGACGAGACCGGCGATCACGAACGTGAACAGGACGCACCGACTGCCACCGGGTCGGTGACCTGGGTGTCGAATAGATATCCGGACAACACGTTGGTGAAGGCGCCGCTTTCCCAAGCCTTCGCTACTAGCACCCCTGGCGCCCTGCTTCATGGCCTCACCAGATCCACTCTCGAAGCGAGAGCCGGGAGGATGCCGAAGAAGAGTCCGGTCAGAATCGAGACGACCAGGGTGAAACCCAGGATCCCGAAATCCACCCCGATTTCGCTGGTGCGGGTGGTGAAGCGCGAAACGAATCGAGTCAGCAGCCCCAGGGTCGAGACCGCGAAGACAAGACCGACCCCACCTCCGGCCACGGCGATCAGCGAGCTTTCGGTGAGAAGCTGGCATGTGAGGCGGCCGCGGGTCGCACCTAGAGCGCCCCGCACCGCAAGCTCCCGATCCCGCCGCAGCACGCGGGCCAGCGTCAGGTTCGCGACGTTCGCGCAGGCGATCAACAGGACGAGGCCGGTGGTTCCCAGAAGGATCAAGAGCTTGGGTCGTGCATTCTGGGTGAGCTGCTCACGCACGGCGAAGAGCTGCGCGGTGAAGCCCGAGCCCTCGCGATAGACGCCCGGGTGGTCCTTGGCAAAGCGGTGGCCATGAACGTCCTTCAGGCCCTGCTAAGCCTGATCCTTCCTGAACTCTTCGGCGTCGTACCGGATGAACTTCGGCAGCATGACCGCACAGACGATCACCCCCACGACACAAAGGGCGCCGCCAGACACCACGGAAGCGCGAACCCCAAACGCGGCCGCGGCGAGGCCGGCCTCTACGTGGCCCAGCATGGGGCCGCTCAAGTAGCTCACCATCTCGATGCCGGCCAGGCGTCCACGGAGACTGTCGGGGATCGTCTGATTCCACATAGTCGATCGAAAAATTCCACTGACCGCATCAGCGCCCCCAGCCAGGGCGAGGAAGAATGTGGCGGGGACGATCGAGTCGCAGAAGCCGAAGATAATGATCGCGACACCCCAGACGCCGGCCGCCACCGTGATGGCCAGCCCGTGACGCGTCACCTTTTGCGTCCACCGGCTTGTGACACTGGCCACAAAGGCCCCCACTGCGGGCGCGGCGTAAAGGACTCCGAGGACGCCGGGGCCGCCGAGCTTCTCGGACAGCGCCGGGAAAAGCGCCATGGGCATTCCAAAGATCATGGCCACGAAGTCGACAACGTAGGTCCCGATAAGCTCCTGACGGCTGCGCGCGTAGCGGAAGCCCTCGCGGATGCTCTCGAGGGTTGGCCGCTCAGCCCCCTCGGGCGAGCGGGTGTTGCGTATCCTGACCATGCAGGCGAGGGCCATCAGATAGCTCAAGACGTCCATCGCATAGGCGAAGGCAAGTCCCATGGAGGCGATCAACACGCCACCGATGGCCGGCCCGACGATCATGATGAAGCTGCCGCGGAATGAACTCAGGGCGGCCGCGGCCATCAGATCCTCCCTGGGCACCAGTCGCGGCATCAGGGCGTCGATCGAGGGGCGCTGCAGACCGTTGAGGCCCGACATCAGGCCGGCGAGCACATACAACGACCAGGCAGGCGGAGCGCCGTGAACGGCAAGCACGGCCAGGGTCAGGCTGCCCCCGGCCAGGAGGATGTCGGTGACGATCACCATGCGCCGGCGGTCGACGGAGTCGGCAAGCGCCCCGCCGATGAAGGCGGTCAGCAGAAGAGGAAACAGCTCAGCCAGGCCAAGCAGGCCAACTTGAAGAGAGGAATGGGTCAGCTGAAACATCTGGTATGGCAGCGCGACGTAGGTCATCATCGTGCCGAGAAGCGACACGCCCTGCGCGATGTACAAGAGCCGATAGTCGCGATGACGGCGCAGGGGTGTGAAGTCCATAACGGAAGTTTGTGAGGCTACCCGAGCCCGAGCGCGTTGGAGGACTTGTTGTCCCTTTGGACGGGTCGAATGGTCGGAGGCTTGAGCGGTGATCAGCCGCCCCTGCCCGTCGAATTGCTCGCTCGCGTCGAAAGGCTCGGCAGCCAGCCCTGAGTGCCGCTCTCGCCCTGAAGTTTCGGGTCGAGAAATTCAAAGCCTCAGGAGAAACGCTGAATCGGACGAGGACGTTCTTCAAGGTGCGCCGATTCCGCCCAGGATCGGGACCAGCAGTCTGGGGGCTGAGACTCCCAGGCCGAAGGGAACGCCGGGAAGTGGTGAACGTCGGCCGCGCGAGGCGCTCGTCGTCTCTGACCAGGGCGGTTTTCGGAGCGCTGGTCGTCAAGTGTTGCGTGGTCGGCGTTGGGTCAGTGGCTCGTCTTGTCGATGCGACCGTGGATGGACGCTACTTCCATCAAAGCGGCCGTGGCGTACCAGCCATAGGCCTCATAAGCGAGGACGCCCGCGGCCACCGCGGGGTCGGTGACGAGCAGAGCCTCAGCTTCCTTCACCGTCTTCACGTTGAAGACGAAGATGCCCCTGTACTGGCGGTCGTCCCTGCCCAGGGGCCCCGGCACCACGAGCTTGCCCTCCCCCGCCAGCTTGCCGATGTTTGTCATGTGGCCGACGAAGAGCCGGTCACTCTCCCTTCGGAATGTCGGTCTTCGGCCCGGTCTTGAGGAGGACGAGCACGTAGCTCTTCATGCCCCGCTGATCGGCGCCCAGCCGCTCGGCAAGCGCCGCGTCGGATCCGGGCGGGGGTTTCGCCTCCTGGGCGAAGAGCGGAGTCGTGGCGGAGAGACACCACAAGGTGAAGGCGGCGCGCATCACTTCTTCTCCCTCAGTTCCGCGGCGTTCTCGCGCAAAGTGTCCTTGGGCAGCATGAACACGAAGGCGGACATCATCCGGAGCATCAGTCGGGTCTTCAAGGGCACGTCGCCGGTCTCAACCGCCGCCTTGATGCGCCGCCGATGTGGATTGGCGAGAGCCCGCCTGACGTGATCGAGATCTTCATCGGCGATTGCCTGACACCCCGTCACCTGACCCCCGCGTTGCCGTTCGGTGCTTTCCTCAGCTCCGCGCCGGCAATGTCGTCCCACGAGTAATAGTGAAAGGTCTTGTCGGTTGACATCGCGACGAAGAGGCCACTTCGAAACTTCGCGCCGAGCGCCATGCTCGTCACCTCGCTCCCGTCACTTTCAAGGGCCGAGACCGACACCGTCTACAGCAGGACATGCTCATGCGGCCGGCCAGGCTCGCCTTCCCGCCTGTAGATCCGAAACCGATTGGCGCCCTGGTCGGAAACGAGAATGTAACCGGTGCCGTCGTTGATCTTGTAGATCGACATTCCTTCGTTGTCGGCGGCGTAACCGGCCGCGGGAATCAGCGCCAGTTCCTTGCCCGC
>CAZFQH010000092.1:0-11105 GCA_964520805.1 uncultured Acidobacteriota bacterium
CGGCGCAAAAGAGGCCGGATCGTAGGCGAACGAGGCACAGCGCGCGAGCGGCGATTCCTGGGCGAAGAGTTTGAGGTCGGCGTTGTGAGTGGTGACGATTACCGTGGCCCCTCGACGAGCGAAATCGTCAATAACCGCAGCACCCAGAGCTCCACCCTCCAGAGGGTCGGTGCCGGAGCCGAGTTCGTCGAGCAGAACCAGGGACCTCCGATCGGCACTTACGGTCATCTTCGCGATGCCCGCGATCTGGGCCGAGAAGGTGGAAAGACCAGCGCCCAGGGACTGGTCGTCCCCGATTTCCGCGAAGATGGAGTCGAAGAAAGGCACCACGGTACCCTCGCCGGCCGGAATCGGGAGGCCGCTCCGGGCCATGAGACAGAGCAGACCGACGCACTTCAAGGCCACGGTCTTGCCCCCGGTGTTGGGCCCGCCAATCACAAGAATGCGACGGTCCGCGGCGATCTCAAGGTCTAGCGGCACGGGAACGCGACCGCTGGGTGCGAGGTCCAGATCCGTCCGGACCTTGTCCATGAGCAAGGGGTGAATGCCCTGCACGATGTTCACGGATCCGTCATCCGAAAAGACCGGCGAACGCCCGTTGAGGTCGCGGGCAAGGCGCGCCCGGGCATGCAGGGCGTCCCAGGCCTGAAGAATCCAGCCCGCGCGTTTTAAGGCGGAGAGATCCTGACGGGCTTCTTCGGAAAGGCGTCTCAGGATCTGCCTGATTTCTTCCTGCTCCTCCTCGGACACCACCACCAGTTCGTTGTTGACTGCGACCGCTTCGATGGGCTCGATGAACGCGGTCTTTTGTGCGCGGGAGGCGCCGTGCACGACGCCGTCGAACGAGCGCTTGGCCTCGGCTTTCACCATCAGGACGGAACGGCCGTTGCGATTCGCCACGACCTTGTCCTGAAGCACGTCATCCGCGTTGGGCTTGTGGAGATAGGTCTCGAAGACCAGGTCCAGATCCTCACGAAGTCGCTGGGTTCGGGCACGCAATCGCCGCAACTCGGGCGAAGCATCGTCCCGGACTTCTCCCTTGGGGCCGATGGCCCGGCTCACCGAACCGACAAACGAGAGCCCCGCGAGACGAGCGAGGTCTTTGGCCTCGCCTCCAAATCGGGTGGAGCTCGAACCCGGAACCGCTGCGAGTCGGGCCTCAACTTCGGTGCCGAGGTCTTGGCTCATGAGGGCGAAGCGGGCCAGGACCATAAGATCGATCCCATCGAGATACTCGCCCTCGATCGAGAGTGCCGCGCATAACTCATCGACCTCGGGTATGCCCTCGAACCTCAGACCGCCCGCGTTCAGCAGGTCGCGGAAGACTTCCACTTGGAGCAGCAAGGCTTCGATGTTGGGCCGATCCGAGTCGTCGGGCAGGAAATGCAGGAACGCATCGATGTTGACGCTCCGCGTCGCGCGCTTCACGAGCAGCGCGCAGATCGATCCCCACTCGAGGGCTTTGAGGCTCGAGGAGTTGGTGAGAGTGGATGCTTTTTTCAACACGCGATTACGCCTGGGCGAAGTCTGTTCGATAACCACAGCCCGCCTCAAGCAGGCGTTCTTGACTACGATCCACAGTATGACCTTCGTCACGACCCTCGTCCTGTTCCTCTATTTCCTCGTGCTGGTCATTCTCGGTGTCTTCGGGATTCACCGCTACCTCATGGTGTATCTCTATTCTCGGAATCGCGACCAGAAGGCCCGGTTCAGTAAGGTCCCCGTGGGGAAGATCCCTCCGATGGTGACCGTGCAGCTTCCCCTGTTCAACGAAATGTACGTGGCCGAGCGGCTGATCCGGTCCGTCAGCCAGATACGCTACCCCTTGGACCGGCTCGAGATTCAGGTTCTCGACGACTCCACCGATGAGACCACGGCCATCGCGGAAGCCGCGACCCGTGAGGCGAAAGCTCGGGGACTCAACATCACCATGATTCATCGGAATGATCGCCAGGGCTTCAAGGCGGGCGCGCTCGAGAACGGTCTGCGGGTCGCGAAGGGTGAGTTCATCCTCATATTCGATGCGGACTTCATCGCTCCCGCGGACATCCTCGAACTCTCGCTCGGCCATTTCGAGGATGAGCGTGTCGGCATGGTCCAGGCCCGCTGGGGCCACGTGAATCGTGGTGATTGCCTGCTCACGGAGTTCCAGTCGATCATGCTCGACGGCCACTTCATCCTGGAGCACGGTGGCCGCAACCGTGGAGGCCGCTTTTTCAACTTCAACGGCACCGCGGGGGTCTGGCGCAAGAAAGCCATCGTAGACGCCGGTGGCTGGGAACACGACACCCTCACCGAGGACCTCGATCTCTCCTATCGCGCCCAGATGCGTGGGTGGAGGTTTGTGTTCATCGAGGATCTGATCTGCCCGGCCGAACTGCCGGCGGATATCGACGCTTTCAAAAGTCAGCAGGCGCGCTGGGCGAAGGGCTCAACCGAGGTATGCCTGAAACTGCTTCCGCGACTTCTGGCCTCGCCCTTGCCTTGGGAAATCCGGCTGGAAGCGGCGTTTCACCTGACCGCCAACTTCGCTTATCCCTTGATGGTGATCCTGTCCCTGCTGATGTTCCCGGCCATGGTGTTGCGCTACAACATGGGCTGGACCGAGGCCCTGCTCATCGACATCCCGCTTTTCCTGGGCGCCACGGCCAGCATCGGCACCTTCTACAGCGTGGCCCAAAGACAGGCCTACGGCCCGGGCCGCTTTTTGCCGCGGCTTCGATACATCCCGGGCGTCCTCGCTCTCGGCATTGGCTTGTCCATCGGCAATGCGCGGGCGGTGCTGGGCGGGCTCATCGGGGAGCGCTCAGAATTCGTGCGCACTCCCAAACTCGGAATCCTGGCGCCAGGGGATGAACCGCGGAGATACCGCGGTCAAGCCGGCACCACCCACTATCTGGAGTTCGCTCTCGCCCTCTACTTCGGGGCCATGGCCGCCTACGCGGTGCACAACGCTCTGTGGGCCTCGCTGCCATTCATCGTCCTGTTCGGGTCGGGCTATTTCTACATCGCGGCCCTGTCGCTCGCCGGGAGGATCGATCGACCTGCGCCGGCTCAGGCCATCGAAGCTTGAAGCGACATCAGAACGAGCGCCGTTCTCCGCCGCAGGCCTCACAGCTGCACAGTTCGCGCAAACGCGAGAAGGCCCAGATGCCGGTGTCGTGGCCGTCGGCCCAGCGCAGGTTCACCGCGTAGTTGCCGACGCTTTCAATCGAGGCAAGCGATTGATTCTTGAGGTCGAGATACCGCGGCTCGGGGGCATGGCCCTGGCAGCCTGCGCAGGGGCACCAGCTGCGAAGGTAGTCGAGGGCGAACTCCGACTTGTGCCCATCCGGCCAGTCGATGGCCAGAACCCGGCGCGAGCGGTGATGGCGGATCTCTTCGGGAAAAACGGTGTCCACCTCGGGTCCGGAGGAGGAAATCAGAGCCAGCCCAGGCGGCGGGCAATGAAGGCGACAGCCAGACCCATCGCCACGCCCACGAAGAGCAGGGCGAGGGCCCCGGCCCCGATCATGAGCCAGAAGGCCGGACCCCGATCGGTGGCCTTGGCCACCACGGGCAGTGGCGACGCCTCGGGGGCAGGAGCCCGCGATGGCTCGGGCCGCGCGGTTATGGGTGAGGGTACGACCGGACTCTGCATCGTGGGTGCCGGTTCATACGCCGCGCCTTCTTCGGAGATGGGAGAGCCCTCCAGCACGGTGGCCGCAAACGACTGCGGGGCGACCATGTGCCCCACCATGGTCGGGGCGACCACCAACTCGTCCTCACCTATAGATTCATGACCTATAGATTCATGACCTGCCGACCCGTGAGCATCCCCGCGAACTTCAATTTTGAACGAGGCCGAACCGAAGCGCAGGACACTGCCGTCTCGCAGAGGAGCGTCGACAATCCTCTTTGAGTCGACGAAAGTGCCATTGGCGCTGCCCTGATCGACGACGAAGAAGACGTTTTGTTTCCGCTTGATGAGGGCGTGCCGTCTCGAGACTGAGGGGTGGGGAACGACGATATTGCTCGTGGCCTCACGCCCAACAAGAGATTCTTCGGCGTCCACCACGATGGCATCCCCTTTGCCGGGGACCATACGCAACACAGACATCGAGCGAGTGTAACACGCAGGATTGGGAGTTGACGGAAGACTGTGACAGGCGTTACAAAGCGCGTTCAATGGTGATGAAATCGACCACGGGCGAAGGCTCGTTTGTAGTCGTCGAGAACCTGTCGAAGCGCTTTGGGGCCGACTGGGCGCTGGCCCGCGCCAGCTTCACGGTGCAGCGAGGGCGCATGGCGCTGCTGACCGGGGACAACGGTTCCGGCAAGACCACTCTGATCAAGTGCTTGTCCACGGCTCTGGTTCCGGATTTCGGAAGGGCGACCATCGGCGGCATCGATATTGTGATGGGACGGGACGCGGTCCGTCGCAGAGTGTCCTGCCTGAATCAGCCACCGGGCTTCTACGGCGGCCTGTCCGCCGTCGAGAACCTGAACCTCGCGAACGCGGTCCTGAAACTCGGTCGGGAAGACGCCATCGACGCCGTGCTCCAGCGGGTGGGCCTGGGTGCGAAGCGGACCATTCCCCTGGATGCCTTCTCGTCCGGGATGAAACAGCGCTTCGCTCTGGCCCGGCTCTCCCTGCTCGAACGAGACCTGATCCTTCTCGACGAACCGGAGACCCACCTCGACGCGGCGGGCCTGCGCCTCCTCCAGGAACTCATCGGCGAGTGGAAGGCGCGCGGTTCGGCCATCATCTGCGCGACCCATGCCCAGGAACGATTCCACGGCCTCGGAGACTTCGAGGTCCGGCTGGTCGGTGGACGTCCGAATCGAGTGGGAGGCGAGGCATGAAGGCCTTCCGGGCGCTTCTCGTAAAAGACCTGCGAATACTGGCTCGACGGCGCGGAGGCTTCCTCTCCGCTTTCGCGCTCGGCGCGATCATCATGCTCATGGCCAGTCTGTCGGGCGAAGCCACTCCTTTGAGTCTGGGACAAAGAGGCGCCGCCGCGTTCTGGATGGGCCTGTTCCTGGGCTCGACCCTGTTTCTATCCGATTCCTTCGAGACCGAGCAGAAGGACGGGGGCCAGCGAGCGCTGATTCTCCTTGGGGCCTCGCCCACCGCGTTTTTTTATGCCAAGGCCCTCGTGAATTTCGTTGGCCTGTTCGTGGTCGGTGTGTTGCTGACGCCCATCGCGGTGGCGCTCTTCGGGGTGGGGCCATCGCCCGGAGGCGGCGTTATCATTCTGGCCCTCGGAACCCTTTCGTTGTCCGCACCCGGGACCTTGTTCACCGCCCTCGTGGCCGAGAGCGACAAGCGGCACCTTCTCCTTCCGGTGATGATGTTCCCACTGGTGGTGCCGGTGCTGATCACCGTGGTCCAGTCCACTCTCCTGCTGACCTTCGGCGATCCCATGGACCAGGGCAGCGCCTGGGCGTCCCTGTTGACCATCTTCGCCCTCCTGCATTGGTTGCTCGACGGTGCGCTTTACTCGAGAGCCGTCGATTAGCAGCCTCTGCTTCAGAGGCTCAGAGGGTTGATTCATATTGCTCATCACGAGAACCCTCGCCCTTGGTACTCTTAAGTACTCGCTATGAAGCCAAAAACGCTCGTGGCCCTGGGGGGCACTTTGCTGATCGCCGGATCCTTCTGGGGTTTGTTGTTCGCCCCCGCGGAAATCTTCATGGGCGACGTGTACCGGATCTTCTACATCCATGTGCCGACCGCCTGGATCGGCCTGCTCCTGCTGACCGCGGCTTTCATCTGCGCGCTCATGTATCTGCTGAAGGGCAACCTGCTGTGGGACGACCGCCTTGAAGCGACCATGGAGGCGGGGGTCGTTCTCTCGGCCTTGCTCACCATTCAAGGCTCCATCTGGGCCCGGCCGACCTGGGGAGTGTGGTGGAACTGGGATCCACGGCTCACCACCACGGCGATTCTCGTCTTCGCGTTCGCCGGCATCCTCGCCTTGCGAACCTCGCTCAAGGAGCCGAGAAGGCGCGCGATGGTGAGTTCGGTGGCGACGATCGTGGCCGCCGCCGATGTCCCTCTCGTCTATTTCTCGGTCCGGTTCTGGAACTCCCTTCATCAGATTCAGTCCTCGCCCGAAACCGTCTCGGCCGCTTTCGTCTGGCCCTTGCGGGTGAACGCGATCGCGGTGCTGATTCTAATGGCGGGCCTGATTTCAATCCGGGCGGAAACCGTGGCCCGGTTGAGAGAGGCCGGCGCAGAGCCACCGCCTCTCGACGCCCCTCAACCCCTCAGTGCGAATACCTTCGGAGTGAATCGATGACCGGAGAAATTGTCGGCGGCTGGGAATACGTCATCGCCGCCTATGTCATTTCGGCACTGGTGTACGGCGGTTATGCGTATTCAGTGATCCGAAGGGACAATGCTTCAAGGTCCCCATCCCCATCCGCATCCGCATCCCCATCCGCATCCGCATCCAAGGAGAAGAAGTCATGAGTCTGAACGACGGCAGGAAACGAGTAGCATTGGCCCTGGGGGCTTGCGCCTTCGCGGGCACCCTTCTCTACTTCGTGGTGGGCGGAATCGGGAACAACCTCGTTTACTACTGGGGTCCTACCGAAGTTCTGGCCGCGGGGCCCAAGGCCCACGGAGCCTCCATCCGCCTCGGCGGACTGGTGGAAGCGGGTTCGATCAAGAAGGGCGAAGGCTCCAACCTCAGCTTCAGCGTGACCGACGGAAAGAAGTCGCTCTCGGTGCGGTGTTCGAGCGTGCCGCCCCAGATGTTCCGCGAAGGCATTGGAGTCGTGGTCGAAGGAACCGTGGCCACCGACGGTGTTTTCGAATCCCATCGGTTGATGGTCTCTCACGGCAATGAATACCGGGCCCCGGACGATCCGGCGTCGGTGGACCTCAAGAAACTGATGGGCAGCGCGTCCGAGCTTCCTGAACAAGACAAGAAGTAAGGACTCTCCAAAATGAGTGCGTCCATTGGTCGGAGCCTGGTGCTCCTGTCCCTGCTTTTCGCCTCCGCGGGCGCGGTGGCGGCGTTCGCCGCCTTCCTGAAGAAGCGCGCCGATCTCACCACCCTGGCGATCCGGGCGGCCTACGGTTTCGCGGGTTTCATGATCCTCGCGAACCTCTGGATGGTTCAGGCCCTGCTCCGAAACGACTTCTCGATTTCGTACGTGGCCCAGGTGGGTTCGATCGATCTGCCGGTATGGGTGAAAGTGGTCAGCTTGTGGTCGTCCCTCGAGGGATCGATCCTGTTCTGGGGCGGTGTGCTCGCCCTCTACGTCGCGGTCGCCACGCGCAGCCTCACCGAGGCCCACGGGTGGGCGCGTCCGGCGGCCATTGGGGTGTGGCTCGCGTGCGCCACCTTCTTCGGCTTCCTGATCGCCGGACCCGCCCAGCCCTTTGGGACCATGGTGGACGTGCCGGCCGACGGGCCCGGTCCGAACCCGCTTCTGCAGAATCACCTGCTCATGGCGATTCACCCGCCCTTCCTCTACGGCGGATACGTGGGCATGACCATACCTTTCGGTCTGGCCCTCGCCGCTTTGATGACGGGACGCCTCTCGCCCACCCTTCTCGGAACCATCCGCACCTCGTTGCTCGCACCCTGGAGTTTTCTGACCGCGGCGGTGGTGCTCGGCGGTTGGTGGGCCTACGAAGTGCTGGGTTGGGGAGGGTACTGGGCCTGGGATCCGGTGGAGAACGCTTCTCTCCTCCCCTGGTTGACCGCCACCGCGGCGCTCCATTCCGCGATCCTCACCGAACGCCGAGGCGTGTTGAAGGGATGGACCATGAGCATGGTCATCGCAAGTTTCCTGCTGACCATCTTGGGCACTTTCATGACCCGCTCGGGAATATTCAACTCCGTACACTCGTTCACCCAGAGCGCCATCGGTCCAACCATTCTGGTCTTCCTCGGCTTTGCCACCCTCGCGAGCGTCCTGCTTCTGGGATTCCGCGTGGATCTGCTGCAGCCGGACGGCGAGCTCGAACGCGGTGCCTCGCGGGACACCGCGTTCCTCGCCCAGAACATGCTGTTCGTGTTGTTCACTTTCACGGTCCTCATCGGTACGGTCTTCCCGCTGATCGTGGAAGCGACGCGTAACGTGCAAATGAGCGTCGGACGTCCCTACTTCGACCGTATGACGGTTCCGATCGGGGCGCTTCTTCTCTTCGTGATGGGCGTCGGACCGGCACTGCCCTGGGGTGCCAGCACTTCAGCGGAACTGAAGCGGCGCCTGCTTCCGCCCCTCGGTCTTGCCAGCGGCTTTCTGGTGCTGGCCTTGGGGGTCGGCATTCGGAGCCCGTGGACCCTCATCACCCTGTTCCTGGCGGGATACGCTGCCCATGTGACCCTCTTCGAGGCCTTCCGACCGGCGCGAACGCGGCTGAAAATCCGGAACGACGGTTTCGTCAAGGCGTTCTCGCAGGACCTGTTCGGGCCCGGCCTGCGCCGGCTCTCTGCGTATGTGGCTCACGCGGGTGCCGTCACCGCCTTCATCGCCATCGCGGTTTCAAGCACCGGCTCGAAGTCGGTCGAGCGGACGCTCGCCGAGGGCGAGACCATGACCTTCGGGCGCTACACTCTGACCCTCGAAGGCATCGAAAACCTCGAGGAGCCGCACCGGACCTCTCTGATTGCCCGCATCGGGGTGAAGAAGGGCGACACCGTGCTTGAGCCCCTTCGACCCATGATGAACCAATACCGGTCACAGCGGGAGTCGATCGGCACGCCTGCGGTTCGGACCGGCTTGATCGAAGATCTCTATCTATCGACCATGAATATCGATACGAATTCCCGGACGGTCGGCCTTCTCGTGATGATCAACCCCCTGGTGAGCTGGCTCTGGATTGCCACCGTCATCATGACCGCGGGCGGATTGCTGGCTCTCTTCTCATCGAAACGAGCGGGCCGGGTGGTCGAACCGGCACGGGACCTTCAGGCCGAAGTGGCACGTTGAAGCGCCTTTCGAAAGGGCGGACATGCCGATGAACAAGGGAGTCCTCGGGGTGGGTGTTGTGGTGACGGCGCCGCTTTTGGCGCTGCTGCTTCTGAACATCGGCCGAAACCCCTCGGCCATCGCCTCACCCCTCATCGACAAGCCGGCTCCGAACGTTCGTCTGAAGAATCTCGAGGGCGGAGGTTCGCTGCAAGTGTCGTCGCTGCGTGGGAAGCCCGTGGTGGTGAACTTCTGGGCCACCTGGTGCATCCCCTGCATTCAGGAACACGCGGCGCTCACGCAGGCCGCGCGGGCCAATCCTGATGTTGCCTTCCTGGGTGTTGTCTACGAGGACAGCACGGAGAACGCCCGCGGTTTTCTGGCCCAGCGGGGAAGTGCGTATAACTCCTACGCGGATGACGAGGGCAAGGCCGCGATCGCTTTCGGTGTCTATGGCGTGCCCGAAACATTCTTCATCAACCGCGGCGGCACCATCATCGAAAAATATGTCGGGCCCCTCGACGACGACCTTCTCCGAGAACGGCTCGCGGCGGTCAGAAAATGAAGCCTGAAGTCTGCCTGACCCGATTCCGATCGCCCCTGATTGCGCTCGTCGCTCTTTCGGCGATGGCCGGTCCTGGCGTGCTCGCACAGGAGAAACCCCGACTTGACCCGGAGGTCATCGCGATTCTGGGCGAACCCGACCCCCCCCAAAACGCGCTGGACGCCGACGTGATCGCGGTCCTTGGTCGTCCCGAGGGAACGGTGCCTTCGGACGAGAACGGGGTCAACCTTCGGGCCACCGCCATCGGTTCGAAACTGCGCTGCCCAGTGTGCCAGGGAGTCGCGATTTCGGACTCTCCGGCCGGCATGGCGGTCAAAATGCGCGGACAGGTGCGCGACCTGGTGGCCCAGGGCTACAGTGAAGAGCAGGTGATGCTCTACTTCGAGCGCTCGTACGGGGAATTCGTGCGCCTCGAACCGCCAATGCGGGGCTTGAACGTCATGTTGTGGCTCCTGCCCCTCGCCGCCCTTGCTGGAGGCGCCTTTCTGGTGCTCAAGAAATCGCGCGAGCCGTTGAAGGCCAGACCAGGGAGTGGCACCGCCGCCACGGCCCACGACGACGACGACGACATCGTGGTGCCCAAGGCCCCCGAACTGGACACTGCTCTCGCACGGTACCTTGAACGGGTTCGGCGCGATTCCGGAACATCGACCTAACCAACAGCGAAGAAAACGAGGAGAAGACCTTTGGCCGCGGAATTCAGCTGGACGCCTCCCCTGACGGTGCTCGCCCTCGGCGCGGTCGCGGGGGCGGTGGTCGTGGCTTTGCGCGGACGTCACAAAACCGCTGCGGACTCAGTGGAGCCCGCGGCCAAGGCATCGCACACGTCGGATCTTCAGCGGCGTTACGACGCGCTGATCCGCCGCCTGGCGGAGGGCGGCTCGGCGGAAGAAAAGGCGGCCATTGAAATCGAAGCGGCTCGCGTTCTGATGGAGATGGACTCGCCGGCCGTGAGTGCGACGCCCCCGCCGCCCGCGGTGGTCGTGCGCGCGGGCGCGGGACGGCCGGCCTCCGTCCTGGCGGGTTTCGCTTACGGCGTCCTGGCCATGGCCACGCTCGGGGGGTTGTTCTATCTCGCCTCCCTGGGTTCATCCGAACGACCCGAAGGAGGATCCCCCACCGGCGGAAACACCATGGGCTCGGCATCGGCTCAGGCGCAGCCCCCAAGCACCGCCGAGGAAGACCAGGCCCTCCAAACCCTCGAGGAATCGGTGCGACAGACTCCAGGGAACGTGGCTCAGCGCATCGAACTGACCCGGGCCTATTTGCAGCGCCGGGACCTCATGAAGGTCTTTGACCAGACAAAGGCGGTTCTGGAGATCGAACCGGGACAGCCGCACGCGCTCACGTATCAGGCTCTGGTCCGGGTGGCTATGGGACAGGCGGATCAGGCGGAGACCATGCTTCTGGAGGCGATCGGAAAGAACCCCGCTATCGAGGACGCTTACATTCACCTCGCCATCGCCCGTCTCCAGCTTGGGAATCGCAAGGGTGCCGAGGAGGCGATCCAGAACGCGCAGAAGCAGTTCCCGGAAGACAAGGATCTGCTCGCGAATGTCTTCGCTCAGATTTCCGGAGCGGTGGAAGCGGAGGCCGCCGGGGGCGCTTCTGGAGCTACGGCCGCAGC
>CAZFQH010000093.1:0-1059 GCA_964520805.1 uncultured Acidobacteriota bacterium
CTGGAGACCGGTGTGCCCACGGTGATCGCCCTCACGATGATGGACGAGGCGCGCGAGCCGGTCAGCCGGTTGAAGAGCGTGGTCTTCCCGGAGTTCGGGTTTCCGGCGAGCAGAACCAGTGGCGGACTCATAGGAAGGGGTCGCTAGGGGACGATGTCCACTTCGATGAGGGCCGCCTCGTGGCGCCTGATGGAGAGCGAATAGTTGCGCAGGCGTAGCTCGATCGGATCCCCGAGGGGCGCCCGGCGAACCACTCTCACCTGGGTTCCGGGAAGCAGGCCCAACTCCAAGAGCCGACGAGCGATGGCCCGGGGAAGGGTGAGGCGGCGCACGACGGCCAGGCGACCGACGGCCACCTCGGCAAGCCGCACCACCCGGACCGCGGCCGGCCGCGCGGGGAGAATGCCCAGAGCGACGTCTGTCATGAACTGCATCGTATCACATGAAATCGGATTTCATTTTCAAGAGACCAGTCCCGCTGAGCTCTGGGTGTGATGAATAGGCAGGACCTATGGGAGTGATGCCAACGAAGTCTTCGCCCCCCTGCGCCAGCACGCCGCCACCTCCAGCCCTTTGGATAACCGGTTCAACTACGCGCAGGAATTCGCGAAGCTCGACCTCAAGGTTGTGAAGAGCGACATTGAGAAACTGATGAAGACCTCTCAGGAGTGGTGGCCCGCCGACTGGGGGCACTACGGCCCTTTCTTCATCCGCATGGCCTGGCACAGCGCCGGCACCTATCGGGTGGCCGACGGACGCGGCGGCGCCGGTGGCGGTCAGCAGCGCTTCGAGCCCCTCAACAGCCGGCCCGACAACGTCAACCTCGACAAAGCCCGGCGATTGCTGTGGCCCATCAAACAGAAGTACGGCAGCAGCCTCTCCTGGGCTGACCTGATGGTCCTCACTTCTCCTCGGCACCCCCCTTGTCGCCGCGAAGGACATCCGCGAGACCTTCTCGCGCATGGCGATGAACGACGAGGAAACCGTCGCCCTCATCGCGGGCGGTCACACGTTTGGCAAGGCCCACGGAAAAGCGGACCCGTCCAAGTGTGTAGGCGC
>CAZFQH010000093.1:1069-2642 GCA_964520805.1 uncultured Acidobacteriota bacterium
GTTCATGACAGACGTCGCTCTGGGCATTCTCCCCGCGCGGCCGGCCGCGGCGGGCCTCGATGCGCAGGGCTTTGGCGGGAAGAATGCCTGCGGCAAGGGCAGCGGGGTGGACACTATCACCAGCGGACTCGAGGGGGCCTGGACTTGGAGGCCAACTCAGTGGACCACCCCGAGCAACCTGTTCGGCTTCGAATGGGTGAAGTCGAAGAGCCCGGCCGACGCGATACTTCGGCCAGGCGAAACACGGAGTCTTCACCAGTAACCCTGGTGCTTTGAGCAACGACTTCTTGGTGAACCTGCTCGACATGTCCACAAGTTGGCAGAAGTCCGCGAAGGTGGCAGGGGTCTACGAAGGCCTCGACCGGAAGACGGGTGCGGTCAAGTGGACGGCACGCCGGTCGATCTGATCTTTGGATCCCACTCCGAGCTGCGCGCCATCGCGGAGTTCTACGCGGCCGTAGATGGGAAGCAGAAGTTCGTGAATGACTTCGCGAAGGCCTGGAACAAGGTGATGGAGCCTCGACCGCTTCGACCCGAAGTTAAGTAGCGCGGGCGGCCCGCAATCGTAGGGGCGGCCCTCGTGGCCGCCCTTGCGACCCCTCAGAACCCACATCGGCGGTCAACTCGTAGGGAATACGGGCTGGCCCCGGGCAGTGGATTCCCGCGTTCGCGGGAATGACGGAGGTTCGTCCTTCGACGGTGTGTCGCGTGGGGCGGCCCGGATCCTCTTCTCCACCGCACTCCGTAGGATCAAGAGGCATTTCAAAGCCTCGGCGGACCGGTCCAGGCCGGACGGCAGCCGGAAGACACCTTCTTTCGGCCTTTCTCCGCATTCCCCTTCCTTGACGCATGGGGTTTTGCGGCGGGTAACATCCCGTCATGGTCCTGTATGTCGTGGCGGCCCTCGCCCTGAGCCTCGGCCCCCTGCCGTTTTCGATGGCGATGAGCCACCAGAGCCTCCTCGCTCCCGAGGTCGAACGCGGCATGTTGCTTCCGACAGTTCGGGTCTGAGATGAGCGAAGGCCTGATCGTGGGCGACGACGGCCTCCTCCGCTGCCGGTGGAGCGGAAGCGATCCGCTCTACCAGCGCTACCACGATCTCGAGTGGGGCCGGCCGGTGGCGGACGATGTTCGCCTCTTCGAGAAACTGAGCCTCGAAGGGTTCCAGGCGGGCCTCTCGTGGATCACCATCCTGCGCAAGCGTGAGAATTTTCGCGCGGCCTTCGAGGGGTTCGACATCAGCAAGGTGGCCGGGTTCGGGGCCCCACAAGTGAAACGCCTGCTCGGGGATACTGGAATCGTGCGCCATCGCGGCAAGATCGAGTCGACGATCAACAATGCACGGCGCGCTCTCGAACTCATCGAGGAAGAAGGTTCGCTCGCTCGCTTCTATTGGTCGTTTGAACCGACGGCCGGTGAGCGGCCAGGGCGCATCGACTGGGCGACGGTGAAGGCCCTGGCTCAGACCGAGGCCTCGGCCCGCCTGTCAAAGACATTGCGGAAGCGGGGGTTCTCCTTCGTCGGGCCAACCACGGCCTACGCCTTCATGCAGGCCATGGGGCTGGTGAACGAC
>CAZFQH010000093.1:2652-11086 GCA_964520805.1 uncultured Acidobacteriota bacterium
CGCTGGCCGTGGGCCTGGCCCTGCTCTCCGCCTGCCCCCTTTACGCTCAAACCGCCCCGCCCGCACGACCGGTGCTACCCGCCATTGACGAGGCGGCCCGAATCAACGCCTGGTTCGAGACAAAGTTCGAAGAGCAACTCGCGTTCAGTCGGGTTCAGGAGATGCGGCGCAAGGCGGAAGCGGCGCTGGGCGCCCGATTCGACCTACGTACGTTCCACGACACCGTGTTGGGCGGCGGCGCGTTGCCGCTCACCATCATCGAGAAGCGGGGTGGACGCTTGGGTCGCCTCCGTGAAGCCGTGATCGCTCAACGACGTTGAAGACGCGGCCGGATCCGGCGCGCCCAACCCACGGCATGAAGCGACGCACGTTCCTCAAGGCTGGTCTCGTCGCCTCATCGGCGGCCGCGAACTGCGTGCGGACGGACCGCGAGGCGCCAAAAGGGACACTTCGAGTGGGCGCCGGCTCCGACCGATACAACACCGCCCCGGGCCGATTCACCCTCACGACGTCGCGCCCCAACGCTCACGTCGGCGAGCCCCCCGCGCGACCGAACAACCGCTTCGAGGCCAGACCCTGGCTCTTCGAGTCGTGGACCCACGAAGGCGAAGGTGCTTACGTTGCACATCTCCGACCCGGGGTGCTCTTTCACGACGGCACGGCGTTCACTGCCGACACGTTCATCACCTCGGCCCGGCAGTTTATCGCCACCCGCGACTTCATCGGCCTCGATCCGGCCAGCCTGCGACGCGTAGACGACGGGTCGGTTCGATTTCGATCGAAGACCGGCTCGGCCCTGATGGTCGACAACATGACGCACCCCTCCGCCTGCCTCTTTCTCCCGAGAGATCAAGCAGGCCGAAAACCCATCGGAACGGGGCCCTATCGGATGGTCCGTTACGAGCCGCAGCGTGTTCTCGAGGTCGAGCGATTCGACGGCTACTGGGGCGGCCAGTCGAAGCAGCCTCGCGTGATGTACCGCTTCCTCGCCGACCCGCAAACGCGGCTGCTGGCTCTGCGGGCGGGCGAAGTCGACATCGTCTCCGATGTCGTCCCCGAGATGCTTCTGTCGATCGAGAAGAACGACCCGGGGGTCACCGTGTTGCGGTCGCGCCCGATTCGCTACGCCGCCTTGTTTTGCAACCTCCACGGTGCCCCGCCCTTCCACACTCTCCGTGACCTCAGGGTGCGCCGCGCCCTGGCCCTCGCCATCGACCGGGAGGCCCTGGCGCGTGTGATGTACATGGGCCAGGCGGTTCCGGCGCGCGGCGTGTTACCAGGGTGGATGTTCAACCTGGGCGACGAGTTCCCTCGGGGATTTGGGATGGACACCGCTCAGGCCACCAGGCTTCTCGATGACGCCGGATGGACGCGAGGCGCCGATGGCATGCGCGCCCGGGACGGACAGAGGCTCCGCTTGCGCATGGTCTCGGCCTTTCCAAACGCCTCGTCGGTGAAGCCCATGCCGGAGATGCTCGCCCAGATGTTTAGTACCATCGGTGTGGCCACCGAGATCGTCGAGGTCGAGGACGAACAGGTGTACTACTCGGCCTATGCGGATCGCGGTCAGGCCGACCTTTTCCTTGAGCTCGCCGGCAACGCGAACGCCGATCCGACCTTCCTGCTCTACAACGCTTTCCACACCGCGACCCCGTGGCCGTCGTACCGGTTCCACGCGCCGGGAGCTGAAGTCGATGCCAGGCTCGATGCGGCCCGCCACGGCACGGTGCGGGAGGAGATCGTGGCCCATGTCCGCGAAGCCCATCGGCTCATTGTCGACAAGCATGTCGCAGTGGTCCCGCTGCTGAGCGTGCCGGCCTTCGTCTTGACCAGACCCGGGGTGGCGATCAACATGTTCGAGAACGTCGATTGGATCGACTTCGGCGATGCCACCATCGGAGCGTAAGCCCAAGCCATGAGGGGGCGACTCGGGCGGCGACTCTTGTGGACCCTCACCACGATTGCCTTGATGTCGATGGTCGCCTTTCTCCTGGTCGCGATAGCGCCCGGAGATCCGGTCGTGGCGGAACTCCGGTTCATGGGCGTGCCGGCCACTCCCAACACCGTGGAGGCACTTCGGCGCGAGTTCGATCTCGACGCCCCGCTGCCGGTGCGATACGCGCGCTGGATCGTCCGCCTTTCCCGCCTGGACCTCGGCGAATCGATCGCGAGCGGACGGCCGGTCGCGGCCGAACTGGCCCGAGCCCTCCCCTGGACACTGCAACTCGCCTTCGTGTCTCTGGTGATGATCGTGGCCCTTTCCTTGAGCACCGGCCTCGCCGCGGCGTTGCATCCTTATGGCCGGCTCACCACCTTCCTTCGGGGCCTGACCATCATGGCGATCTCAATCCCCGTCTACTGGCTGGCCCTGGCTGCGGTCGGCCTGGGCGCGGTCGTCCTCGGCTGGTCCACAGTAGTAAGCGACGCCTCGCTCGGCGGCCTTCTGCTTCCGGCTTTTATCCTGTCACTGGCACCCGGGCTCGCCATCGGAAGAGTAGTGCGACAGCGCGTGATCGACGAGCGCCTTGAAGATCACGTGCACCTGGCGGTAGCCCTGGGCCGAAGTCCCGCGCAGATCCTGATTCAGGACGTGGGCGTCGTGATCGGCCCGTCGCTGGTCACGATGTGGGCCACGACCTTCGGGTATCTCCTCGGGGGTGCGGTGGTGGTCGAGCGCATCTTCGACCGCCCGGGTCTCGGCAACCTGGCCTTGCACGCCATCGCGGCCCGCGACTATCCCGTGCTTCAAGCGTATCTGCTGTGCGCCGGGGTCGCGTTCGTGCTGGTGAACGCCGCCGCCGACCTGCTGAGCGCATGGCTGGATCCGCGCCTTCGGCGGAGTCGAGTCGATGATTAAGACCCAGGCGCTCCCACCGAACCCGTCGCTCATCTGGGGCCTGCGCCTTGCCGCCTTGCTCTTGCTCGTGGCGCTTCTGTCACCGTCGCTCACGCCTCATGACGCGTACGCCATCAACCTCGACCGCAGGCTGGAAGCACCGTCCTTCGAATACCCGTTTGGAACCGACCGGCTCGGGCGCTGCGTGCTTTCGCGGACCGTCCTCGGAACACGTGCTTCCCTGGGTCTTGCCTTGCTGGCCTCCGCGGGCGCCACGGTCGCAGCCCTCGCACTCTCCGTCGTCGCGGTTTTCGGCGGCCGGGCGGGAGACCGGGCGGTGCGGCTGTTGATCGACGTGTTCATTTCGTTCCCATCGCTGGTTCTGGCCCTCGCCTTCGTTGGCATCGCAGGGCCCTCGGCGTTTGCGGCGGTGACCGCCATCGTGTGGGCGTGGTGGCCGTCAGAGGCGAGGGTCATGCGTTCCTTGCTGGATTCAGCACGTCATCGCAACTTCGTAGACGCGGCCTTTCTCGCCGGCGTCCACCCGGTACGCGTGGTGGTCCGGCACATCCTTCCCCAGGTGGGACCCGCACTCGCCGTACGGACCAGCCTCGAAATGAGTTCGGTGATCGTCGCCCTCTCGACGCTCAGCTTCCTGGGCCTTGGACTACAGCCGCCCCACCCTGAATGGGGGACCATGCTCAACGAAGCTTGGCCCTTCGTGGGCACCGCTCCTCATCTGCTCTTCGGTCCGGGCCTCGCTCTCATCGCGAGCGTGCTCGCCTTCAACCTGATCGCCGAGGGCCTTCGGGTCAGGGTCGACTCACGTCAGTTGCAAGAATGGTGAAGCCTCTCGCGAGTCCGAACGCGGGCCACCTGAAGGTCGAAGGGCTGACCGTTTCGGTGGGGGGGCCCGGTCCCACGCTGCTTGAGGATGTCTCGTTCGATCTCCCGCCGGGCAACCGCCTGGCCCTTCTCGGCACCAGTGGTTCCGGCAAGTCGGTGACCGCCTCCGCCCTGTTGCGTCTCTTGCGTCCGCCGCTTGTCGTGACTTCAGGCCGGGTCCTCGTGGACGACGTCGATCTCTACGGCCTTGACGGTCGTTCGATGCGTGAACACCGCGGCCGCTCCCTTTTCATGATCTTCCAGAGCCCGGGTACCGCACTCAACCCCTGCACCAACATTCTCACCCAGGTGCGCCGGGCGGCCGAGCGTCGCGAGCCGAGTCGCGCGGCGGCCCTGACCATCGCGGCGCAGGCTCTCGACGCGGTCGGACTGAACCTTCGGCAAGGGCTTCAATTTCCTTTCGAGTTGAGCGGCGGCATGCAGCAGCGCGTGCTGGTCGCCATGGCTCTGGCTCTTGAGCCGCGCGTCCTCCTGGCCGACGAGCCGACGACCGGACTCGACTCGCTCGCCCAACGTGAAGTGCTGAGAGCACTCGAGGTCATGCTCGAACGAACGGGCGCATCGTTGCTGTTCATCACCCACGACCTGCGCGCGGCGAACGTCTTGTGCCGGAACGCGATGGTCCTCGATCGAGGGAGGCTGGTGGCCAAGGGACCTCTCTCCGACTTCCTCACCGGCCAGCACGGCCCGGCGGCTCACGCTCTGGCGCGGTCAGCCGCGGAGGCGGACCGGTGAGCTCATTGAAGGGACTCTCGATTCGCCATCTTCGAAAGGGGTTCGCGTCAGGCGGGCACGCGGTTCTCGCCGATGTGTGCCTCGAGATCGGCCCGGGGGAGACGGTGGCCCTCATCGGCCGGTCGGGTGCTGGCAAGACCACGCTGGCGCGGTGCATCGTCGGACTCGAGGTGGCCGATCACGGCGACGTTCTGGTCGACGGCGCGCGATACCGGCCAGCGGACAGGGGGGCACGACGCGCGGTTCAACTCGTGTGGCAGGATCCGTCGGGATCACTCAGTCCTTTTCGCACGCTCCGGCAATCGGTGGTCGAGCCACTGGACGGCTTTGGAATAGGCGCGCCCTCGACGAGGGCACGTCGTGCCGAGGAGTTGCTCACGTCGGTGGGCGTCCCCTTCGGGATGTTCGATCGAGCGCCCCACGAGTTGTCGGGCGGAGAGTGCCAGCGCGCAGTGCTCGCCCGCGCGCTCGCGAGTGACCCAGGTGTCCTCGTTCTCGACGAACCGATGTCGGCGCTCGACCCACCGCGTCAAGCGGAACTGTCGCAGGTACTGGCTCGCCTCACGAAGGAAAGTCAGCGTGCGATTCTCTTCATCTCCCACGATCTGACCGCGGTGCGACGGCTCAGCTCACGCGTGGCCTTGCTCGACGGCGGACGGATCGTGGATGATGTCGCCACACCCGAATTTTTCGCGCGCCGCGGTCACCCGATCGCTCGTCAGTTCCTCGAGGCCTGGCCGCCCCTGCCGTTCTCCTGAGGCGGTTCTACTGAGGCGGTCAGACGCGGAACGTGAGGCTTGCCCAGTGGCTGCGCCAGTCCGCAGTGGCGGGATCCGTGTGGGGCTCTATGGCAATGGTGTGCAGGCGCCAGAGGCCGGGTTGGTCGATGTGGATCGTCCCCTCCCCACCGGCAAGCGTTACCTGCGTGCTCGCGACTCTAGGAGCCGGGTCTTCTGAGGCCCGGTGCGTCGCCCGGAGTTGCAAGCCAGAAGCCCCGTGCCCTCGCAGGAGAACGCGCACTCGCATAGCGTCGCCCGGAGCACACGGCTCGTCACTGACCGGGATGATCTCAATGGGGAAACCAACGGCGCCGGAAACGAAACCTCTGCGAGCGTCTAGCGCCACCTTCGCGTACTTGCTGTAGATCTCCCGGCCCGTGCGACCCAGGGCATTTGCTTCCCGCCGCGCCTCCACAACTGACCGGAGTCCCTCATGCTCTAGATACGACTCGAACTCCGAGGCTTCGAGCTCGATGAAGGCCGGCTCCGTTTCGACCACAAACCAGCCTGGGCCGTCAAGCCCGCCGAAGTGGGCGGCCACCCCGCCGCCCTCCGACTCGAGAACTTTGACGGGGGTGGCGCCGCCCTGGGTAACGAGGCGAGGGTTCCGCAGTCGATCCAACTTGGGCGCGTCGTCGTGGATCGAGAAGTCGTCGCCGTTGTGAAGGGTCACGACGGCACGTCCCAAGACCGCTGACCAGAGCCCGGGCAGGCCGTAGAGGACATGGGCGAGAAGGGTCGCTCCCATCGAGAAGTCCAGCAGTTCGAAGCTCATCAGCCGGATTTGATCGCATATCGGCCGCTACAGGGGAAGGCGGGCGATGTTCTCGGACGGACCATCGTCGACAAGGGCGGCGGCCGCTACGTGCCGGTCGTCTTAGTGCGAAGGCTGAGGGCGCTCCCGGGCGCGCACCTTCGGCTCCAGAACAGACGCTGCCGAGGTGGTGGTGGCGCGTCCCCAGAACGGCGGCCGGGCTCCGGGGTAAACGTAGGGGCACCCCTTGTGGGTGCCCTTCCACGCACGGGATATGGTAGAGATTCCTACAAGACAGTAGAACGGCTCATGGAAACACGGATTCCGCCTTCGTATCTGTCGCTCGACCGCTACTTCGCCGGGGCGGGCTTCAGTACCTGCAGAATCCCGTCGGTCTTCATCAGCGCTTCGATCTCGGCCACCGTACGCGGCAAGCCCGCCGACAGGTTTTCGTGTCCGGTCTCGGTGATCGCCACGGTGTCCTCGATGCGGATGCCGATCTGCTCATCGCGCCTGAACAACTGAATGTCGCACGCGAACACGAACCCCGGCTGCAGCACTTCGTCGGCGCCCGCGAAGGTGCCCATCACGTCGTGCGTGGCCAGACCGATCGAGTGATTGTAGCCGCCGAGGCGGATGATGCCGCGAAAGTCCTGGGTGTAACCCTCAAGGCCCTTTGCCTTGAGGAAGGCGTCCACTTTCAGGCCGACCTCCTTGAGCGTCGTGCCCGGGCGATAGTTCTCCATGGCTACGCCGTGCACCGCCAGGGCGACCTCGTAGAGCTCCTTCTGCCGCGGTGAGAACCGGCCCGAGGCCGGGAAGGTGGTCGAGATATCCACGTGGTAGTTCAAGTAGTCGGGCGCGGCATCGAGAATCAAGAAATCGCCGCTTTCGAGCACGCGATCGTGCTCGTGGTAGTGCCCGTACGCGTGGTTCTTGCCCGACATGATGATGGTGCTGTAGGCGAGGTCCTGCGCGCCCGCCTTCTGCGTAACGAAACCGAACACCGCGGCCAGCGCCTTCTCGGCCACACCCACGCGGGTTGATGCGATGAGGGCTTTGTGGCCTTCAACCCCGATGCGGGCCGCCTCACGCATCATCTCGAGTTCGGCCGGCGATTTGTACTTGCGCAGGTTCCACACGATCGCGGAACCGTCGCGCACGTCCGCCTGCGCGTAGCGCTCGCGCAGATGTTTCACGAACTGGAGTTCGCGCGTGAGCCGTCCGTCCCAAGGGTCGAGGGTCATCGACTTTTGCAGTGCGTTGAACTTCTCGTTGCTGTTTTCCCGGCCCAGTTCCTCCGGCTTGAACATGGTGTAGATAACGCGGTTTCGATTCACGAAGCCCGTGAGTTGAGCGGCAAACTGTTCGGCGGGGAACGCGCGTTCGATGCCGGAGTAGTCGGCTGGCTTGCGGATGAGGTCGAGGGGAATCGCGTAGCTGTCGGCCGTGGCCTCATCGGTGGTGAAGAACAGCACGCTCTCTTTACGCAGGCCGTCGACAACGAGGATGGCGTCGTGCAGTTCGAGGCCGGTCAGGTAGAAGAAGTCGTGTCCCTGCCGGAAGTCATTGTCATTGGCGGGCGTCTTCGCCCCCATCATGACCGCCGCGCCGTCGCCGATCTTCTCCATCAGCCGGCTGCGTCGTGCCGCGAACTCCGCTTTGTTGAAGGCCTGGGCCGGGAACGCCGGGGTTGCAAACAGCAACGTGAGAACCAGCGCACCGCGGAAGACTGTTCGTAGGCTCATTCGCTCTTTCCTTCCACAGGGCCGCCGAATGGCGACATCCTGCGCTTCATTTCTGATTGTGATTGGCTGTACCGGCACGCCATCGGGAACATCACGAATACACCAGGTACGCGTGAGGAATGCCGCCGACAGGATAGTTGGCGGACCACGCCTGCGCTCATCAATGTTGTTTCCATCTCAAATCCTCCGAATTGCCCCGTTCACTCCAAATTTTTGAGCACCATGGACACCACTTCGCAGATTTCCACCCCCTCTTCGCGCTGGCCCTTGCGCCCCCGCCGGCTTTGGAGGGGCCTTGTGGCGAGGCTCGCCCTGATGACTCTCGCGTCGCCGGCCATGGCCGTTCCGCCCGACATCGGCCTCTTCTTCCAGGCGGGTAGCCGGGATGAGGGTGAATCGCGAAATGCCCTGGCTGCACTCGCGCGTGACTGGGACAACGCCTTTCCAGGCACCACCGTTCTGAGCCTCGAAACGGGATTCGATCGCGACTACAGCGAGGGCGCCGCCTACCGGGGGTACTTCGCAACCGACCGTCTGATGTTCGACATCCCCGCCGAAGACAATCGCTTGAAGAACAAGGCCGACCGAGCCCGGGGGCCAGGCTACCAGACGGCTAGCAGCCCGTGGCGAAAGTCCCTCCGCGTCGAAAGCGGATCTTTTCCGCAGAGCTCGGCGT
>CAZFQH010000094.1:0-11032 GCA_964520805.1 uncultured Acidobacteriota bacterium
CTGCCGTGCGCGAGGAAACCGTGTTTAACCAGCGGTTCGAATGTAGGGGCACCCCCAGCAGCGGTGGCGGCTGTGATCGCGGCGTTCCGCGATTTCGGTCTGCCATTCTTCGAGGAGTTCCTGGCACGTTGGGACGGTTTCGCGGCAAGTAGAACGTAAGCCTTCTGCTGTGCGGATCTGGTGGCGCGCGGTGGGCATACGGCCACAGTGCCCTTTGTCCGTGGTGGTGTCCGGTCCGTGGTGGTGTCACCGGGTGGGGTGGCAATAGGAATTCGAGCTTGGAGTTCCCCCTTTTCGCGGGACGAGATTGGGTCCTCGCGCTCCGCTCCGGCGGAGTGTCGCCCGGTTGTCGCCGAACAGGACGAGCTTGACCTCTTCCGCGGATGCCCGAAGGGACATCCAGGACACATTGATCCTTGAGGATTTGTAGTCCACGTGCGAGGAAATGTCCGCCAGGAGCGCAGAGGCGCAGCCTCGCTCGGCGGCGTGGACCGGGGGACGAAGGCGAAACGAAACTCCCACGAACCCGGGCCCTGATTCAGCCATCCGATAGCCTATGTACACTATCGCACCGACGCAGACGGTAGATTGGAAGACGATGATTGGGCGGAGTGCAACATCGAGAAGCAAGAGACGGGCAAGAGACGATGAGCGCGCCTGCCGGTTGCAAAACCGAGGCAACGGAAAACCGCGGAATACCTTGAATAGGGAGGTCGGAATGAAGATCGCTAACCAGACTAAAAGAAGCATGGTGCTCGCACTTGCCCTGGCGGGTTGGGTTGGGCCCGCCGCGGGGCAGGAGGTCATGCGCGCGCCGTATAGCGGTGGCGACTCGATCTCCGTTCAGGTTGTCCCGGACGGCCGCCCTCCACTGCGCTTCGAGCGCGAGTCGGGTGGCACGTGGGTGTTCCGCGGCGACACCACCCCCCTCGTCGGGAAGAGCTATGTGGTGCGAGTGGGAAATCAAGGAAAGCGTCGAATCAAGGTCGTGGTCGGCGTGGACGGAGTCAACGTCTACTTCCGGAAGCCCATCGTGGGCAGCGCGGACGGAGACATTGGTTCGATCCTGGGCCCGGGACAAAATCGCGAACTCACCGGCTTTCAGGCCGACGAGCGCACCGCTCAGCGCTTCGTGTTCAGCCCCCCGGAGTACTCCGAGGGCCAGCCGGTTCGCGGCGCCCGCATCGGCGAGATCGAAGTGCACGTCTACGAGGAATACCGGACCGCATTGGGCCGGGGCACCGCCGAAGAGCGGAACCCCGCGCAAGCCGGGGCACCCCCCAACATCGGCACAACGGCCGGAGAGGACGTGGACAGCGACATTAAGCGCGTCCGCTTCACCGCCTCAACTCGTGAGCCGATCATGCGGATGCTGCTGGTCTACGGTCGGCCCGCCGAGCCGGTCGTGAACCAGAGACAAGGCGGGTCGCCCGACCGGCTTGGGATAGAGGCGGAGTCGCACCCTGACGGTCTGCGCGTTGTCCGCGTGGAGCGAGACTCGCTCGCCGACGAGGTTGGCCTGCGAGCTGGAGATGTCATCGCCAAAGTGGACAGCCAGCCACGACCATCCGAGGCGACGCTGCGACAAGTCCTTCGTGCCAAGGGAAGCGGCGACTACCTCTTCATCGAGGTCCTCCGGGGACGGCACGTCGTCTCGATCAAGATCCGGCTCTGAGGGGCGGATGGCGCCGAAGGCGCGGTGGAGGCACGTCTCGCCATCACTCGCGCCAGCGGCTCAAGCGAGGACAATCAGTCGGCTTTGTGGATGATCGTTGGTGCGTTCAACCGGCGGTTCGAAGGTTGGGGCACCCACCGACACTCGGGAGTTCCATCGTAACGATCTTTCGGGGGCCCAGGCTCAGGCCCGCGAGGCCACCCGCGATCGCCACCCTGTCCTGGCGTTCTTCGCGGAGGTTGGTTTTGTAAACCGCGCAGGTCGAGTCCGCAGCCGCGAGCGTTACCTGAATCGCGTCCGCGCCGGGGTTGAAGACGCGGAGAATCACGGCGTCGCGCTTATCGGCTTTCTTGAGGGCACTGAAGGCAACGCCTTGGGGAGCCGCGGTGAGCGCATCGAGGAACGAGTGACGGCGGAGTAAGGGCGCGCCGCGCGTCGTTCCGGGGGTCGTTCCGGGCATGGCTCCTGGCCTTGCTCCGGCCCGCGGGCCGTTCGCTCCCTGCAGCACCCGAGGCGGGGCGAGGAAATGTCGGCCAAGAGCGCACAGCGCGGCTTCGCTCGGCGGTGTGGACCGGGGGACAAAGGCGAAACGAAACTCCCACGAACCCTGGCACTGGGCGCCTGGCGTTTCGAGGCTCGGGCCCGCGTTCCCCTTTCGCGTCGCGAGATCTTCCCGCGATAGCCAGCCGACCGGTCGAGAACGTTGAGGCTGCCGCCAGGCGTAGGCGAGGACGCCCCTGGGATGAGGGTCGCCCGCGAGTCAGATACCACTCGCGGTCCCAATGCGTATGCGAGATGACGTGGACCTGGGTGAGCGCCGGGGGGTTCAAGAAGGGGTCATCCTTTGGTGGCGCCCGCGGTCAGGCCGGCCACGAAGAAACGCTGTAGCAAAACGAAGGCGAGAAGGACCGGGAGCAGGCCGATGAAGCTGGCGGCGGCCACGAGGTGCCATTCGGTTTCGTATCCGCTCTGAAAGCTGAACAAGCCCACGGGAATAGTAAAGCGGGCCTGGGAATCGAGAAGCACCAGGGCGAGACAGAACTCCGACCAGTAGGCGGCAAGGTTAAAGATCGCGACCGAGGCGAGGCCCGGGCCGAGCAGCGGCAGGGCCACCAGACGGAAAGTCGCGAAGCGCGAACAGCCGTCGAGTCGCGCGGCCTCGAAAAGGGACGTGGGCAAGCCGTCGAAGAAGCTCTTCAGGACCACGACCGTGAAGGGAATCTGAATGGCGGCATAGACGAGCACCAGGCCCGAGTGCGTATCGAGAAGGCCGAGTTTCGCGACGAGTCCGTAGATGGGGACGAGCAGGATGAGCGGAGACACCATCTGGGCGGCGAGAAAGAGAAACACGAGGCCGTCGCGCTGTTTGAACTTCTCACGAGAGAGGACGTAGGCCGCAGGCACGCCCAGCAGCAGGGTCATGGCGGTGGCGAGAAGGGCGACCTGCGCGCTGTTCCAGAGATAGAAAGGGATCTGGGTCTTCTCGATGACGGTCGCATAGTTCGCAAACGAGGCGCCTTCGGAAATCAGACGAGGCGGGTACTCATAGACCTGCGCCTTGGTCTTGAGGGACAGCGAAAACAGCCAGAGTTGCGGCAGAAGAAACGCGGCAGCGATCAGCAGCAGCGCCGCCTGCAATGGGCGATCGGTCTTCTTCTTATTCTTCACAAGGCCGCCTGCCGGCGCATGACCCTGACCGCCACCAGGGCGAGGGCCAGATTGACCGCGAGCATCACCGTGGCAATGGCGGCCGAGCGGCCTGCTTCAAGGGAAAAGAAGGCGGCGCGGTACATATAGAGAGCGATCACTTCGGTCTGGCGCGCCGGACCGCCGCCGGTGAGAGGGAGGATCAGATCGAAGGTGTTGAGGGTGGAAATGGTGATGAGGACCAGATTGAGGGCCAGGATCGGCTTGAGCTGAGGCAGGATCAGCCAGCGCAGACGCTGAATCCTGGTCAGACCTTCGAGATCGGCGGCTTCGTGCAGTTCCTTCGGAATGCGCATGAGGCCGGCGAACTGAAGAATCATGCTGAAGGCCGAACCGCGCCACACGTTCGCGATCACGACCGAGGCGAGAGCGAAGGTGCCGGACGACAGGAACGGCAGCGAAGGCAGCCCGACAGAGGAAGCGGCATAGTTCGCGATTCCCCCGCGGTTCTCCATCAGAAGAATGCGCCACAAAACACCGATGAGCACGCCCGGAATCACCCACGCGCTTACCACCGAGGCGCGCGCGAACATCGTCCCCCACGTTCCCCGCCGACGCGCCGAATCGATCAGCACGGCCAGGCCCAGGCCGATGAGGAGTTGGAGGGCCACGGACGCCGCCACGAACACCAGGGTCACTGACAACATGCCCGGCAAGTCAGGATCGGTGGCGACCGACGTGAGACTCGATGCGGTGTATGAATAGCCCTTGCCCTCGGTGGTGGCATCAGTACCGGCGAGGCGGATCAGCTCGAGCATCGGATAGAGAAGGAAGGACGCGGCGAGGGCGAGGGCGGGCGAAAGCCACACCACCAGGCCGCGGTTCTCACGCCAGACCGCAAACAGGGCGAGGACGAACAAAGCCACGGTCACGATCGCGGGAAGGAACATCACGGGGTCGAAAGACGGAGGCGGGGCTTCTCCCGCCCGCTGTCGTTCGGCAACTTTCTGAACTGCTTCGAACGCTCCGTCCACCGCCTCCTCGGCGCTCTTGTCACCGGAGACCGCGTAGCCGATCGCGAGCTGGAGTTGTTCGGAGATCGTGGGATAGATGAGCACCGCCGGCCGCGCGCGCGCCTGGGCCAGCCACTCTCCGAAACGCGCGTGGAACGGATCCTCGCGGAAGTAAGGGAACTGCTGATAGACGCTTTTGCGCGCCGGAAGCTGATGGGCAAGCTGGCTGATGGCGCCCACGTTCTTCGACTGCTCGATGTACTGAATCAGCTCGGCCGCGGCCTTGTGTTTCGCGGGATCTTTGGCGAAGCTCACCCAGATCCACCCGCCGGCTCCCGTCGACACTACACCCGCTTCCCGCTGAGGAATGGGCGCCACGTCCCACAGGGCGAACTGCTCCTTGGAAAGGCTCGGTTCAAGATCGCGCAACTGCCAGCTTCCCCCCAGGAACATCGCGGTGTCTCCCGCGATGGCGGCGGACGAGAGCTGCTGGTAGTCGTTGTTGGCAAGGACCGAACTGGGCGAAGCACCCTTCGTCACGGTATCGCGCATGAACTGGAGAACGCGGACCATTTTTTCGCGATGGGGCGGCAGGCCGAAGATGGGCGCGCCCTTCTCGTCGACCAGTTCGCCGCCCTGGCCCCAGAACATCGGGAGGTGATCGAAGACCGCACCCTCCCAGCGACCGGCATTGAAGACGTAGCCGGAGATCTTCTTCTCCTTCGCGATCCGGCTCGCCACGCTGATGAGTTCGTCCCAGGTCGCAGGCGGCTTCGGCACCAGATCCTTGCGGTAGTACAAGACGCGGCAATCAGTTCCATGCCACAGGCCGTACACGTGCCCGGTCGGGTCGGAGAGCGTATCGATCGTGAAGGGCAGGAAGTCCGCTCGATCCGCGGCCGGCCAATGGGGGTCGAGGGGCTGGAGGTGTTTCCCGGCCATGAACAGGGGAACCCAGAAGCTGTCGATCGAGGCGACATCGGGCAGGCGGCCGTTGGCAGCCGCCATCATGAGCTTGGCCTTGTGAAGCTCGAGCGCCGGCATCACCGAAATGTCGACACGAATGTCGGGGTGAGCGAGGGCCCAGTCGCGGAAGATCTGGCGGAATTGGGCGGCCATATCCGGCCGGGCCGCGAGGTGCGAATACTCCTGCTGCGCCCACATGGAGATGGTGAGCGCTGCGTCCTCACGGCCAATGCGGATGGGGGTGACGAGGTCAAAGCCCGGCTGCGCGCGGGCCACCGTGGCCACGCTGAGCAGGACGATGAGCAGAAGGAACGCGACGATCCGGCGTGTGGTGTCCTGAGCCGGTCGAAGGGGCATCAGCGGGCGTCGCGGGGGGCGGTGCGGATCCAGATCGGGTTGGTGACGGCGAGAGGCGCGCCGGTGGCCGCTAACAGGTGAACGCGAAGATAGCCGCTATGGGAGGCGAATCGGTCAAAAGTCGCCCTGCCCGAAACAAGGGGCGCCGTCGAGACACGTTCGCCGTTCCAGACCAATTCGGCGAGCGCTCCCGCGAAAAGCGGGGCATCCGTGCCGATCACAACCGTGAAAGGGTCGCCGGGCTTAAGCGTCAACTCGTCGCCGATAGCCACCTCACGATCTCCCGCTCGTACGACCACAACGGGAGGCGGCGTCGCGGCATCCACCATGACCACGACGCGGCCCTTGCGGATCGAATCCAAGATCGCGCGGGTCGAAAGCTCGGTGGCCCACACCCGCACGCTGGCTGCACCAAGAGGCGCTTCGCCGCGATGCCAGTCGCTCACCCCGATGGCGGTGACGCGGCGGCCTTGCCGCAGCAACATGTCCCACATCGCGATGGCACGCGGCATCTCCTCGGGCTCGCGTCCGCTGATCTCGATAACACTAACTTCGTCCGGGACGGGGTGCGTCCAGGAACAGGCAAAACACGAGGCATAGGGATGGTTGATCCCGACGAGCGCACCGTTGGCCGTAGCACCCTTCACCAGAATGAAGATCGCCGGGTCTCCGGGTGACACTCGGAAGTCGATGAAGTCCCTCATCCCGCCGAGGCCCCAGGCATTCATATGACCGCCCGGCGTCGTCACTTCTTCGCCGACGATCGTGAGCAGACCCGGGACATCGATCGCCTCTCGTTGATGGGCGGTGTTGTTGTGGTCGGTGATGGCGAGAAAGTCGAGACCCTCGGCGCGCGCACGGGTTGCGAGGGCCTGAGCGGAAAGAGCGCCGTCGCTATTGTGAGTATGCGCATGAAGAGCCCCTGAGTACCAGCCCGGGCCGGACCGGATCGGCACCGTCGGCCGTAGCGGGAGCGAGGGCATCACGGCGATGACCGGATGGGCGGAGAGTCGTACCGTCACTTCGACATCAACGCCCGCGCTTCTGACTTTGTAGAGGCCGAGCCCGACCCGCCACGTCCCTGCCTGAATCGGACCCGGCCAATAGCCGGGCGTAGCGTCGACCGCACTGACAAAGATGCTGCTTCGTTCACCACCCGTCCAGCCTCGGAAGGTATGGGTGCCGAGAGCGAGGGAACCCGGTTCTAGGAGACCGAGGTCAATCACGTTCTCACCGCCAGCGCGGTCGTACTTCAGATCGACTTCGACTCGCGTGGTTCCCGCCGGGACATCGAAAGGGACATTCACATAACGATCGACCTGCTGCTGCTTCGCGGTGAAGTGGGACTTGATGACTCGTGGGGCGGGGTCGACCTGGGCGGCCGAGGTTGTGGGGAGTAGGGCGAGAATCAGCAGGGTAGTGAGGGCGAGGGGGTTGCTTCCTCGAATGTCCTGCGATGGCCTCGTCGCAATGACGTAGTGTGGGTCATCACCGGAGGTGAGGGCGAGGAGGTTGCTTCCTCGAATGTCCTGCGATGGCCTCGTCGCAATGACGTAGTGCGGGTCATCACCGGAGGCCAGGGCGGAGGGGGTGCTTCGTTGGCTCGCTTCGCTCGCCTGCCTCGCAATGACGGTTATCACTTCACACCTTCGTGGTCGGCGAGCATGTTGAGGACCAGGGCCGTCCACGAGAAGGCGTGGGCGCCGAAACCGTCGCCGGTGTAAGGATCGTAGTACTCGCGGAAGCCGTGGGTCTCGATCAACACCGCGGAACGATCCTCGATCGTGCGGGCGAGGTCTTCATGTCCGTGCCGGCGCAGGCCACGAGCGATGTACCAATTCGTGTTGATCCACGACGGACCGCGCCAAAGGAGCTTCGAGTCGTGCTCGGGACGTCCGTCCGAAGGCTTGAGATAGAGCGGCTCGTTGAGTGGGGTGGAGGGCACCGGGTACGCGGCCGCGTACGCCTCCGGATCAGCGATGTGTCTGACCAGCGACGCAACCATCTCTTTCGGGAGATCGGGAAGCAGAATCGGCATCAGAGAGGTCACGGTGCTGACCCGAAGGAGTTCTTCCTTCTGCCCGGCGAGGTCGTAGAACAGGCCGGTCCCCGGGTCGTAGCACTTGCCAAGGAGCGATGCGGTGGTCCGGGTGGCCCGCGTTCGCATCTCGGCGGCCGCCGCAGGGTCGCCCGATTCCTCGTGCAGAAGGGCGAGCACACGTTCGTTCTCGGCGTAGATCGTGTTGACCAGAACGTCCTCGACCACGAAACGATCGGCCGCGAACATGCGGTCGTGGTCGCGCTGCAGCTCGGCATAGGGCCCCACCGCGCGCTGCCAGGCCGCGGTGAACTCGTCCCGCGTCGGATTGGAGACGCCCAGATACCGGTCGTACTTCGGGATGTGATCAAGACCGGATTCGTCGGGCTGGAGAATGGCGATCAGCCCATCACGATCCGGATCGCGTATCCGGTCGAGCCAGTCGTAGTAGCGACGCACCTTCGGCAGAAGTTCAGCCCGAACTTCCGCTCCGCCCTCCCCCCTTGTGATCGCGAACAACGCCTCGGCGAGAAGCGGCGGCTGAATACAGTCGGACAGATAGGGCGTGCGATACGCGATCGAATACTCCTTCAGCATCTCTTCGAACGCTTCGCGCTGCCAGAAGGTCACGTGGCCGACAAAACCGTCGTCGGGCTGGTTCTTGAGGAGACTGCGGATCTCCGAACGAGCCCTCTCCATGTCGTAGCGCGCGAGCACGATCGCATGGAAGCACGAGTCCCAGAACCACTGAAACGGATAGGTACCCGTGGACGGGCATACAAAGTCGTAATCCTGGCCGCACCAGGGTGCCGTTCCCTTCTGGCGGTTGCGGTCGTAAAGGGCTCGGACCCTCTCGGCCATGGCGTCGTAGCGGGCAGAGTGGCTCATTGCGCGCGCGATCATGTCACGAGCCGGGGTACCGCTTCACCAAAGATGAATGGTTTACTTGCTTGAGGCATACCGATTTCGTCGCTCCGACGCCTCAACCCCCGGCTGCGATGGGCGGTCTAAGTGGATGAGTCGGTTCCTCTTGGCGGCGGGCGTTTTAAGATCCGATCCTTCGGTTGAGCCTCGGATTCCAAGTCCTCAAGTCCATTTTTAACATCTACTTAGGATGGTCGTGACAGAGTGGATCCTGAGTAGTCCCGGGGTGTGGCGTTTTAGTATTTCCTGTATTGGAGTTTTTCGGTTGTGAAGAAACTAAGAACGTCCGGGTTTGCGATGGCGGTTCTCGTCGCCCTCCACGCAGTTCCGGCCCGCGCCCAGGCCCCGGCCCCCCAGGCTCCCACGCCGGCCGCAGTCACCATTCTGGGCCAGGTCGAGTCGGTGGACGCTTCAACCCGCACCCTCAAGATGAAGGGCCCCGATGGCTCTGCTTTGACCGTTACCCTCGCCGAAAAAGGAACGGTGGTGAAGGTCACCCCGGGCCAGACCTCGCTGCAAAACGCCGCCCCCATCGGCTTCGAAGCCATCGCAGTGGGTGATCGGGTGATGGTGCGAGGCGGGGCCCGAACCGGAGAGACTTTGACGGGAGCGCTGCGCGTGGTGGTCATGGCCCAGACGGATCTCACCGCGCGGAACGAAGCCGAACAGCGCGCCTGGCGCGAGCGTGGCCTGGCGGGAACCGTGATCTCCGCGGATGCCGCGAACGGCCAGTTCATCCTGCAGACGACTGTCCCCGCCTCCCCCCCAGCGGCGGGCCCGGGAACCACCACACCCGCGCCCTCGAACACGGTGGTCGTCGAAGCCAGGAATGCGACGATTCACCGCTACGCCGACACTTCGGTGAAGTTCGACGATGCCCGTTCCGCGACCGTCGCGGACATGGCGGCGGCCGACCAGGCACGCGTGCTGGGCACGCGATCCGCGAAGGGGCTGAAGATCACCGCCGAACGCGTGGTGTTCGGCTCGTTCTCCACCAAGGCTCTCGCCATCGAGAAGATCGATGCCGCGACTGGAATAATCAGCGTCAAGGATCTTCAGTCCAACCAGAAGTTCACGATCTCGGTCGTCCCGGGTGCTTCCATCCGCCGGATCCCCGCCGAAATGGCCGCGATGTTCGGCGCCATGTCGGGCGGGGGCGCCAGCGGTCGTCCGGGCATGAACGGCGGCATGGGCGCAGGCGGCGCCCGTCCTGAACGTGGTCGCCCCGCCGGTGCGGGAGGCATGGGGGCCGGCGCTGACTCGGGCGCGCCAGGCGGAATGGGCGGCCGACCCGGAAGTGCTGGTGGCCGCCGAGGCGGAATGGAAGACATGGTCGATCGAATGCCGGCCATCACTCTCGCCGATCTCAAGAAAAATGACTGGATCGGAGCGGTGGTGGGCCGCATAGATGCCTCCGGTAAGGCCGTGGCCTTCAACATGCTGGCAGGCATCGAAGTGTTCGCCGCACGAGCCAACCGGGGAGGCGGTGTCGACGTGGGCATGCCCGCCGGCCTTCTCGACGGTGCCATGGGAGTGCCCTGATCACAGGCTCCCGGCTGACCAGAACTTCACCCTTCCAAGCAAGAAAACACAGAACGGCACTCACTTTTATGATCACCCCGACTCTTCCCCGCCGTATCAAGGCCCGCTACAGAAACTCCGCCGCGGCGTTTCTGGTCTTCGCTTCCCTGGCTCCTCAAAGCCGGGCCCTGGCTCACGACAGCGCCTTCCTGGAGAACCTCGCGGTCGAGGCGATCATGGAGGGTCGGGTCATGGACCAGACGGGGGCCTCGGTGTCCGGAGTCAAGCTGATCCTTATCGGTGCGACCACGCGTCAGGTCACCTCCGACAAGGAAGGCCGTTTCAAGATCTCCGTTCCAGAGGGCTCGTACGTCCTCACCGCGGAGAAGCCCGGCTTCACGTCTTACGCCGCCGCCAACATCGAGATGAAGGCGGGGCCAGTGCTGAACCAGGAGGTGCGGCTTGAAGTATCGCGCTCCGAGGACATCACGGTGGAAGAGCGCGCCTCCGCGGTCAGCCTCGATGCTTCGGAGAACGCCGGTGCGGTCGTTCTGAAGGACGCGGACCTCGACGCGCTCCCGGACGACCCCGACGAACTGGCGGCCTACCTCCAGTCCCTCGCCGGCAACTCGGGTGGGCCCAACGGCGGCCAAATCTACATCGACGGCTTCACCGGAGGCCGCGTGCCGAACAAGGCATCCATCCGCGAAATCCGTCTCAACTCCAACCCCTTCTCCGCCGAGTTCGACCGCATGGGCTTCGGCCGCATCGAGATCATCACCCGCCCGGGCACGGATCGGTACCGCGGCGGCGGTTCGTTCCGCTTCAACAACGACGGTCTCAATACTCGGAATCCGTACGCCCCCAACAAGCCGCCCTACCAGCGCGAGG
>CAZFQH010000095.1:0-10957 GCA_964520805.1 uncultured Acidobacteriota bacterium
CGTGCGACACGTGCTCGACATCGAGTCCGCGGGCCGCGACATCGGTCGCGATAAGCAGATCGGCGGTATTGGCGCGGAACTTCTTCATCACGCGGTCGCGCTGCTCCTGGGACAAACCACCATGCAGCGCCTCGGCGCGATAGCCGCGGCCATTGAGCGACTCGCAGAGTTCGTCGACCTCGGTGCGGGTGCGACAAAAGACGATGGCCGAGGTGGGATTCTCCACGTCGAGGACGCGCCCCAGGGTCGCCATCTTGTGGGCCCGGCCGACCACGTAGGCAACTTGCCGGACCCGAGGCGCCGAACCCGCGGGCACGACCTCGCGATCAATCCGGACCCGCACCGGATTCTTGAGGTGCTTGTTGGCGATGTCGGCGATACGCGGGGGAAGGGTCGCGGAGAAGAGGGCGGTCTGGCGCTCCGCCGGCGTCTCGTTGAGAATCGCTTCGAGGTCCTCGGCGAAGCCCATGTCGAGCATTTCGTCGGCCTCGTCGAGGATGACCACCTTGATGCCCGCAAGCCGCAGAGTCTTTCGGCGGATATGGTCGAGAGCGCGGCCCGGGGTGGCGACGACAACGTCGACCCCGCGTTTCAGCACGCGCAGCTGGGTCTCCATGGGCGATCCGCCGTAGATCGGAACCGCGATCACACCCATGGCCTTGCCGTACTTATGAACGGCCTCCGCGACCTGCATGGCCAGTTCGCGGGTGGGCACAAGAATGAGGGCTACGAGTCGCTCGCGCGCTTCCGCCTTCGGGGTGAGGATGTGCAACAAAGGCAAGGCGAAGGCCGCGGTTTTCCCGGTGCCGGTGGCGGCCTGGCCGAGAACATCCCGGCCCGCGAGAAGGGGTGGGATGGCCTCGCGCTGGACGGGGGTCGGCTCCTCATATCCGAGGGCGGCGAGGGCGGCCACGACACGGGGGTCGAGGCCGAGCCCCGAAAATCCGGGGAGCGATTCCGGGGCGGTTGCGGTTTCGGCGCGGGCGGTCATCAGTGGAAGATACCTCCCTATCGGGTCCCTTCGACGAATCGAGAACAGAGTTCCCTCTGGGACCGCCCTTCGACGGGCCGAAACGTAACTCCCTCAGGGCTCGGCTCCAGGACGTCCGGCCGCAGTGGCGGTCGCTCAGCCCATTCGTGGGGCGTCCGGTCGAAGCGACCCGAGGACCGCGCCTTCCCTCGTTATTTCGACTTCATTACCCAAATGCCGTCCCACTTCCCCTCGGGCGGATGCGCCTTCAGGTAGTCGCAGCGCTCGACATACACCGCAGCGAGTTTGTCCTTCGGATGGAAGCGGAGGCACTCGCGAAACGCGGCCTCGGCTTTCGGGAATTTTCCATTGCGGTAGTGCGAGAGTCCGGCGGAGAAGGTCTGAAGGCTCTCGGTCAGGTTGGGGAAGGTTTCTTCGGTGTAGTAGTCGAGCACTTCGAATACCGCGACGGGCTGCGTCTTGCCCTGAACCACCACCCAGTCGGCCTCACGCATCCGATACGTTCCGCGAAGGCGCTTGTAGGTCTTCTCGCTGATCAGGATGTGGGCGCCGTACTGCTTGGTCGCACTCTCCAGCCGCGCCGCCAGGTTCACACCGTCACCGATGACGGTGTAGTCCATGCGCTTCGGCGAGCCGATGTTCCCGGACACGATGCTGTCCGAGTTGACGCCGATGCCGATGTCGATGGGCCGCTTGCCGTGCTTCAGCCGCTCGGCGTTGAAGGTGGCGAGGCTCTTCATCATTGAGATGGCCGCACGCACACCGCGGTCTTCGTCATCCTCGTGGGGCAACGGTGTGCCGAAGATGGCCATGATGGCGTCGCCGATGAACTTGTCGAGCATCCCGCCTTCGTGCTGGATACAGTCGACCATCACGGTGAAGTACTCGTTCAGCAGAGCGACCGTGCCCTGCGCGCCCAGTTCCTCGGCGATGGTGGTGAAGCTGCGGATGTCCGCAAACAGAACGGTGGCGATGCTGCTCTGGCCGCCCAGGATCTCTTCGCCCGCGGCGAGGATCCGGTCGGCGAGCGAAGGATCCATGTAGCGCGACATCGTGGCCTTTACGCGCTTTTCCGAACTGATGTCCTCCATCAGGATCATCGAGCCGATCTTCTCTTTCTTGGCGCTCATCAGAGGCACGATCGAGACGTTGACGGACACCTTCTCGCCTTCGAACACCATCTCGGCGTCCATGGAGATGTCGGTGGTCTGCGACTCCAGCACCCGGCGGATCCGGTCGATCAGCCAGACATTGGACCCGGTGAAGAACTCTTCGGAGGGGTGGCCAATGAGCTCGGCCGATACCGCGCGCACGATGCGAAGGCCCGCGGCATTGCAGGTGACGACGTTGCCCTTGATGTCGATGGTCAGAACACCGTTCGACATCGACTCGAGCATGCTCTCGTTGTAGTTCTTGATGTTCTGAACGTCGTCGAAGAGCTTGGCGTTTTCGAGGCAGATCGCGATTTGCGCGGTGAAGGCCTTGAGCCGGGTTTCGTCCTCGACATTGAAGGTTCCGCCGCGCTTGTTGAGGACTTGAGTGACGCCTATGGTCTTCCCATCCTTATTGATGACGGGCACGCACAGAATGGAGCGGGTGAAGAAGCCGGTCTGCTTGTCGAAGGCGGGATTGAACCGAAGGTCGGCGTAGGCGTAGGGGATGTTGACCGAAGCGCCGGAGGTGAACACGGCCCCGGCGATGCCCGCGTTGTTGGGGAAGGCGATGCGCGCGGTCCCGAGGCCCTGGCCGATCTCGGTGTAGAGCTGACTGGCCTTGGCGTCGTTGAGGAACAAGGTGGAGCGCTCGGCATTCAACAGAGCGGTGACCGAGGTCATGATCTTCTGAAGCAGAGGCCCGAGTTGGATCTCCTTCGAAACATCGGAGACCACGTCGATGAACTTCGACTCCTGTTCGCGCGAGCGAAGAGCCGATTCCATGAACATCGTGCTCTGAAGAACGATGGAGGCCTGGCGGCACATCGCCTCGGTCAGTTCGAGGTCGGCCGCGGTGAAATCGCCGTCCTTCTTGTTGAGGACCTGGGTGACGCCGAGAATTTCCCCGCGAATAGTGCGAACGGGCGCGCAAAGAATGTTGCGGGTTTTGAAACCAGTGCGGTCGTCGACCGAGCGGTTGAAGCGCGAGTCGGCATAGGCATCGGGAATGATCTCGCCCACGCCTTTCTGGTACACGTTGCCGGCGATGCCGCTGTCCGAGACGATGCGGATCTCCCGATCGGCGCCCTGGGCGACCTTCGAGAGCAGGTCGTTCGAATGCTCGTCACGAAGGAAGAGACTGCCCCGCTCCGCCCCGGTGGCGGCGACGGTAAGTTCCACCAGCATGCGGAGCTGGCCATCAAGGGTGCTCTCTCCCGCCACCTTGTTGGAGACACCGAGAAGAAGCTGGGCGGTGCGCTGCGCGTCCGATATCCGACGTCGTTCGACGAACGGCTTGTTTCCCAGATCCGCCGACCCCGTGGCTCGCTTGAACGCCCCGATTCCAGGCGACTTCTTAGCACCCCTGGGCACCGCCTTCTTGACCACTGCAACCCGTGAGGTTGCCTTCGCGCGCTTCACTTCCTGGCCTCCAACTGATCTCTTATGGCTTTGATCGTGCCTTCAAGCTCGCGACGCTCGGCCGTGTGCTTCGCTTCCAAATCCTCGATCTTCTTCACGTGGCTTTGGTTGACTGCCTCCATGGCCTCGCGCAGGGTCCGGACCGTTGCGCGGAGCTGGGCGGCCTCGGCATCGGCCGAAGCCCGTGACGACGCGATGTCGGCATCCCGGTCCTTCTGGGCCTTGGCCATTTCGTCGCGCAGCGCGCGCACGGTCGAGCGGAGCTGCGCGATTTCGGCATCGGCCGACGCTCGCGAGGCCGCGATGTCGGCATCGCGCTCCTGAAGCGACTTGGCAAGGGCCTCGCGAAGCGCCACAACGGTGGCTTTGAGGTGTGGGGGGTCCAGAGACTCCCCCGCCATCCCCCGCTCTTCGATCACCGCACTCATGCCGCCAAAGTACCACAAGATTCGACCACGGTATCAACTTCACCTCGCCCCGGCGACGTGACGCAGGACCCGGGAAAGATGATCGTTTGACGACCACGGCCGGCCGGCCAACTCCTCTTCCAGCGCCTCCGCGATCCCCTCGGCGATTTCCTGGGCATCGGCGCTTGCATCGTTAGACAGCACGATCACCGACAGCCCGTCGTCGCGGTGGAGGTAGTAGGACGCGAAGCCCATCCATGAGCCGCTGTGGGACACCGCGCCGCCGCCGATCTCCCATCCAAACCCGTACCCGACCTTGCGGCCGCTCTTCAGACGAGCGGGCGTCAGCATCTGGGCCAGCAGGTCCTTCGGCAGGAGCCTTTCGCCGAAGAGGGCCGCGTCGTAGCGCCCCATGTCGGCGACGCTCGAATAGATCGAGCCGGAGCCGTGAATCAGGTTGAGCGGGCTATGGTCGTCGAGCTCGAAGCGTCCACCCTCGCGGCTGTAGCCCTTCGCGGCCCTTTCGCGCCTGCGGCGGGTATCGTCGAACGCGAACGTGTGACGCATGCCCAGGGGTGCCAGGATCTCGCGGTCGATGAACGTGCCGAACGAGACGTGGGACACGCGCTCGATCACGGCCGCAAGCGTGTCGTAGCCCGCGTTGCTGTACTCATGGCGCGTCCCGGGCGGGAAGTCGAGACGCCGCCAGCGCGCCAGCAGCTTCAGCACGTCGTCGTTGGTGGGAGGGTTGCGATCGTCTTCGTAGTGCGCGTAGTAGTCGGGCAGTCCGCTCGTGTGCTGGAGCAAGTGCCGGATCGTGATCGCGTCTCCCCAGCCCGAGAACTCAGGCAGGACGATCGCCACGGGGCGGTCGAGCCGGAGCGCGCCGCGCTCCACGAGCTTCAGCACCGCGACCGCGGTCATCTGCTTGCCGACGGACGCGAGGTGCAGCGGCGTGTCTACTAGCAGCGCGCGGCGCGCCTCCACATCGGCGAGCCCCAGGGCACCGATCGCGAGCACCTTCCCGCCCCGGAGCACCACCGCCGCGGCTCCGGGCCGGTGGCCCTGTCCGAACCGCCGCAGCGCGTCACGGAGCGCGTCGTCCGCGTCGCTGCCGAGGGCCGGAAGGGCGATCAGGGTGGTGACGAGGGCCAACATCGAAGCGAGGCGCATATCGTTCCAATTGTAGGCGGGCACACGCTTCCTTGACGAACGTCGAACGGCACGATCCATTCTGGCGCTCACACGTTTTGTACCATCAGAGCAATATCCACGTCCGCGCTCACGGCTCCCGCGCCCGGGAGCCAGAGCCGGAAGTCCAATCGAGCCGCTTGGGCCTCGGAACCCCGTTTTTGCCTATATATTCACGTCTTCCCCAAGTGACAACAGCCCTGAGGCGAGGGAGCAGCGTTTCTCGAAGCCCGGGATCCGACGCCAAAACGTGAAAAATGAACGCAGAAGTTCCGACGCCATCCAAGGCTTCGAGTCAAAGGCTCGCGCAACTCCTCAGACGCACGGAAGGCGTCTGGATGGCGTCCCCGAGTCTGGCCCTGCTCGCCGCCCTCATCGCCGGGCGGGCGCGACCATCGAGGTTGCTGGTTCAGGTCGGGTCGCCCTCGTTCGCCGCCCACATTAGCCGAATCGTCGGCGCGGTTCCCGAGGCCGTTTCCTTCGACGATAGCCACGAGCTCAGAGTCGCGCTACAAAGGCTGGGCTCCCACCCCTCTGGTGCCTGGGGCGTGGCTACTCACCGACCGGAGGCTCTGGTCCCGTCCGAGTGGTTTGAGGCCTTCGCCGCCGGGGGAGTCCCCACCGTGGAGCTTTGCCTCGGTGGATTGTTTCCCCTGGCCCGGCGGGGCTCAAGCGCGGCGACCTTCACGATCGTGAGCCTCGACGACGAGCCAGCCTTTGAAGGCGTGCAACTCACGGCTCTGCTCACCAACGACGCCGAATTGGCCCAACGAGTGAGGGATCTGTGCCTGGCCGGGCCGCAGGGCGAGGACTGCATCATCGACGCCCGCCCCCGCGGGCTGGTTGACGACGAGGCTGCTCTCCTGACCCTGGTCGACCGGGCCATCGCCCGAGATGAGCGCGAGCACGTCCCCGTCCCGAAGCGGGGAGTCAGCCTGGTCTGGAAGCGGGTCTTTCAATCCGGCTCGTCGGAGCCCTCCCCCACCCCTGACCCTGTCCGCGTTCCCGCGCCACGCGGAAAGAACCCGTGGCTGGCCCGCCTCGCCGAAATCGAGGGAGAACACCTCCAGGCGCTCGACCGCGCCCGCGAGTCCCACCAGGCCCTCAACGCGCTGAGCGAGAAGGTCGCTGATCCTTGGAAGGGTCGTTTCGAGGCGTTGGAGAAAAACGCGGCGTCGCGGGTTGAGCAACTGACCGCAGCGTTGAGGGAGGCACAAAGGGGCGCTCACGCGAACGAGAAGAACCGCGGGTCCGAAGAAGAAGAGAAGGCAAGGCTCGCCGGAGAATGGGCGGCTTCGCGCCAGGCGCTCTCCGAGCGAATCACGACCCTGGACGCGTCGCTCGCCGAAGGAAAGGACCGGGAGACCGCCCTCCGGAAGGAGAGCCACGAGCTCAGGACGGCGATCGAGGCGGCCAACCGCCGGAACGGAGTTCTCGCCCAGGAACTCGTTGAGGTCCAGGGACAACGCGGAACCGCGACCATGGAAGCCCGGAGACTCGAGGAGGCCCTTCGGTCGCAGAGTCGTGACGAACGGGCCGCCCTCGAAGCGCAGTTTCAGATCGCTCAGAAGAAGGTGAGCAAAGAGGCCGCCGGACTTGCCCGCGCGCAGGCTGAGGCCGTGGCCAGGCTCGAAGCGCAGATCACCGCCCTCGAAGAGAGTCGCGATCAGGCCCGAGCCGGTTTGAAGAGCGCCCTCGCAGAGCGCGACCGCAACCAAGAGTTGCCTCGCGCCTTTGCGGCCGAGGCGGAAGCAGAGCGGCCGGGCCTTCAGGCCAGGTGCGGGAGGCTGACGAAGCGAGGGCCGCGGCGGCGGCGACGGTGGGACGCCTGGAGGACGAAATTGCGCGATTGACGAGCCATGACGCGGCCATCGCGGTTGAGCGGAACCACGTCGCGGCGCGGCTGCTTCAGGCTGAAGGGGCTCGCGATGCGGCTCAACAACTGGCCGACCAGCGGGCCGCCCTGGTCCAGAACGAGCAGAGCGCAGAGGCCGCGCGAACAAGCGCGATGATTTCGGAGTGGAAGGAGCGCTTCGACGCGGCCGCCAGGGCCTCGGTCAAGGAGACCGAACGCCTCGAGACCCATCACGCTGCGGTGCTCGCCAAACTTCACGAGGAACAGGCCCAGCATGATCGAGCGGAGGCCTCGCTGACCGGGCGGCTCGCCGAAATGGAGCAGACCCGGGACACGGCATCGCGCGAGGGTGATGCGTTACGTCTCCGCCTGCACCAGATGCAGCGCGAAAGGGACGACGAAGTGTCCGGACTTCGTCTCGCCCTGGCGGAGGCGCAGGCGCGTTTCGATGCGACTCTGGCCGCCACGTCGGCCGAGGCCCAAGCGTCGATTTCGGAGTTGCTGGCCGCTTCCACTCTTCTTCGGAATGAAATGGCCCACATCCGGAAACAGGCCGAAGTCGCCGGCGTGGAACACGCGAGCCAGGCGATCTCGCTCGAAAAGCGGATGTCCGTCATCGAGACCGAGAAGGCCAGAATGGCGAGAGAGCGAGATCAGCTGATCGCCCGGCACGCCACCCAGGTCGAGAGCCTGCAGGAGAAGGCAGGGCAACTGAAGGAGCCGGGGAGCGCCGCCACCAGGGAAGCGAAGTCGCTGGGCCTTCGGCTATTGGCCATTGAGAGAGAGAGGGCGTCCGCGTCTGCTGCGCGCGAGGCAGCGGAAGTCCTTTTAAGCCAGGCGGAGGATCGTCACCAGGAGGGGTTGCGGTTGGCCGAGGGACAGATCGCCCTCCTGAGGCGCGAGGCGCTGGATGGGCAGGAGCGCCGCGACGCCGAATGGCGGGCGCGCCTTGAGGCGGTGACCATCAGCGCCGCCGAGGAGGCTCAGCAGGTCGAGGGACGACAACATGCCGAGAAAGTCGGACGGGAGAAGAGCCATCTTGAGGAGCTGCGGCTTGCGGAACAGCGATTCGCAGCCGCGACTGAAGCGCAAGACAAGGAGATGCAGGCACTCAGGTTGCGGTCTTCCCGGATCGAGGGGGCGAGGGTCAAAGCCGTGGAAGAGCGCGACGCGCTCGAGACGCAATCTCATCAGATGGAAGAGACCCAGGGTACGGCGCATAGGAATTCGTCCACAGACTCTTCTCCTCGAGAACCCGCTGCCCCGTCGCTGAAAGATCATGCGGCCTCCCCCGCGTGGGACTACGAGCGGGCGATCAGAAGCCAGAAGAGGAAACATGGCAGGAAGGATGCCCGAATTCTGGGGTGGCTGGACCGCCTCACTCGACGCATTCGTGGTGATTGACTCGGCGAGCCATAAGGGATACGAGAAAACCGATTGCGCCAATCGCACCTTGAAATGCCGCCATCGAAACCCCCGCATTCAAAGTCCACCCCTATACTGATCGAATTCGACTTGAGGAGCTTTCTGACCGCTCCGATACCGGGCGGCTTTGAAGGCTAAGGACGGCGTTATGAAAAGGTTTGGGTTGGCGATCCTCGCCAACGCGTTTGTGATCTCGGCGGCGCTCGGCGCGGGCCAGGGTCCGCCGGTCGACCGCCCCGCCGCGCCGCGCCCCCCCGCCTCCGCCGCGAAGGCGAAGATCTCCGCTGTGCCGCCCTCGGTCAGCCCCGCCCAAAGCGCCCGCGCTGCCGCGCACACCACCGAACTGGTGAGCGACTATTGCTCGAGCTGTCACCATGAAGGCCTGAAGTCGGGCGGAGTCTCCTTGGAGACCTTCGATGCCGCGAAGATCGCGGCCGATGCCACGCTGGGCGAGCGCATGATCAAGAAGCTCCGCACCGGCCTGATGCCCCCTCCCGGGGCCAAGCGGCCGGAAGGCTTCGAGGCGAAAGTGATGGTTGAGTACCTCGAGGGTCGCCTGGATCGCGCCGCCGCCCTCAAGCCCAATCCCGGCTTCCGCCCCATGCAGCGCCTGAACCGCGCCGAATACGCGCGGTCGGTGACGGACCTGCTTAGCATCGACGTGGATGTGAACGCCTTCCTGCCCCCTGACACCATGGCGCACGGCTTCGACAACGTCGCGGAGGCCCAGATGTTCTCTCCCACCCTGATGGAGGGCTACCTCCGAGCGGCCAGCAAGGTGAGCTCGCTCGCCATCGGCGACAAGAACGCCTCGCCGACCGAGGCCACCTACAAACTCGACCGGACCGCGTCCCAGACCGGCCATGTGCCCGGCGCGCCCTTCGGCACCCGAGGCGGCCTCTCGGTGGTGCACAACTTCCCGGCGGATGGCGAGTACACCTTCCGGATGATGCTCCACTCCATCCCCACCGGACAGCTTTTTGGAAGCACGGTCAGAGGCGAGCAGATCGAGGTTTCGATCGACGGGGCCCGGGTTTCGCTTCTGCCCATCAATACCCGCATGAGCGAAGCCGACGCCAATGGCATGAACCTTCAGACCCTGCGGGTCCAAGTAACCGCAGGGCCGCATCGGGTGTCCGCCGCGTTCATCCAGAAGTTCGAAGCGCCGGTGGATGACCTGCTCGCGCCCATCGATCACACCCTGGCTGACACTCAGATCGGCAGCGGGTACGGCATCACCGCCCTCCCGCATCTGCGCGACTTCGCCATCACCGGTCCGCTCAAGGTCACGGGAGTCTCCGACACCCCGAGCCGCCGCCGCGTTTTCTCCTGCCGACCCACCCTCCCCGCCGAGGAGTCAGGTTGCGCGCTTGAGATCATTCGAAACCTCACCGCCATCGCCTACCGCGGGAACGTGGATGCTCGGGACATCGCCGGCCTGGTGTCGCTCTACTTGAAGGCCCGGGCCAGGGACGATTTCGAGGCCGGGGTGAAGATGGCGCTTCAGGCCATCCTGGCGAGCCCCAAGTTCCTCTTCCGGATCGAGCAGACGCCAGCCATCCTCAAAGCGGGCGAGACCTACCGGCTCTCTGACCTTGAACTGGCGTCACGCCTTTCCTTCTTTCTCTGGGGTGGTGGTCCGGATAGGGAACTTCTCGATGCCGCGAAGGCCCAGAGTCTTTCAAACCCCCTCAATCTGGAGAGGCAGGTGAGGCGGATGTTGTCGGATCCGCGATCAGAGGCGCTCTCGACCCGCTTCGCATCGCAGTGGCTGCGGCTTCAGGATCTAGAGAAGATCCATCCAGACGCCCTGCTCTATCCTCTGTACGATGCGACCCTCGCCTCCTCGCTGCGTCGCGAGACCGAACTGCTCTTCGACAGCATCGTGCGAGAAGACCGGAGTGTCCTCGATCTGCTCACCGCCGACTACACCTTCGTGAACGAACGGGTAGCCCGGCACTACGGGATTCCGAATGTGAGCGGCGAGCGGTTCCGGCGGGTCGACCTCAAGTCCTTCCCCCGCCGCGGACTCCTCGGCCAGGGCAGCATCCTCGCCCTGACCTCGGTGGCGGATCGCACCTCCCCGGTTCAGAGGGGGAAGTGGGTTCTCGAAGTGCTGCTCCATTCCGCTCCGCCACCACCACCCCCGAATGTCCCGGCGCTTGAAGACACCAAGATCGCCAATGGGGGCGGCAAGCTCATGACCGTGCGCGAGCGACTCGAGGATCATCGCAAGAACCCGGCCTGCAGCTCCTGCCATCGGGTGATCGATCCGCTGGGCCTGGCGCTGGAGAACTACGATGTGGACGGCCGCTTCCGAATCAAGGACAGCGGCATCCTGGTGGATGCCGGAGGGCGTCTTTACGACGGTACCCCGCTCAATGGCCCCGACGATCTGCGTCAGGCTCTGCTGGATCATTCCGAGGCGGTGTTGCGCGGCTTCACCGAGTACCTCATGACCTATGCCCTGGGCCGGCGGATCGACGCCGAGGACGGCCCGACCATTCGGGCCATC
>CAZFQH010000096.1:0-10939 GCA_964520805.1 uncultured Acidobacteriota bacterium
TCGCAGAGGCCGCCGCCGGAATCGGGCAGCTCGCACGCGGGAAGAAGAGCCTGGTTTTCGTGGAGAGCCGGTCGAAGGCAGAGAAGGTCGCGCACGCCTTGGCGGGGACTGGTGTCGAGGTCTTCATTCACCACAGCTCGGTGAGCCGCGCCGACCGGACACTTGCCGAGGAGCAGTTTGCGCGAGGCCAGAACACGGCGATTGTCTGCACCTCGACGATGGAACTTGGGATCGACGTTGGAGATCTCGACCAAGCCTTCCAGGTGGATGCACCCGCTTCGGTCGCGTCGTTCCTGCAGCGCCTCGGCCGAACCGGACGACGGGCGAATACCCGCACGAACTGCACGTTCTTCTGCCTCAGCCCCGAGTCGCTGCTCCAGTCCGTGGCTCTGCTGCGCCTTGCGGAGGCGGGCTGGGTCGAGGACGTGCAACCAGCTGCGCACGCAATGCACGTCCTCGCCCATCAGGTGATGGCACTGATCCTTCAGGAAGGCGGCATCTCTCGGCACAAGCTCTCGCCGTGGGTCGAGGCCGCGTATCCGTTCTCGAGCATTCGGCCGGAGCGGCTCCAAGAGCTGGTCGACACGATGATCGAGCGCCAGATCCTTTACGAGGCTGACGGCCTGCTCTCGCTCGGGCAGCGCGGGGAGAGGCTGTATGGCCGCAAGAACTTCTTCGAACTCTACGCCGTGTTCACGGCGCCACCGGTCATGCGCGTGCAGCACGGGAAGGAAGACGTCGGCTACATCCAGGCGAGCTTCGTGTCGATGCACGACCGAAACAAGGGCCCGCTGTGCTTTCGGCTGTCCGGTCGCGCCTGGGAGGTCGGCCAGATCGACTGGTCGCAGAGCGTCTTGCACGTCCGTCCTGCCGAGCACGGTCGCGTGCCCAGCTGGCTAGGCCTTCCAGGCGTGCTCTCGACCAAGCTCTGCCAGGCCATGATGGACGTGCTCCTGCACGAACGGCAGGAAGCCGAGTGGCTCACGCGTACCGCCGCGGTCGAGCTGGCCTCGATGCGCGAGAGCTACGGCGGTGTTCTTGAAGAGGGTACGGCACCTCTGGAGAATCACCCCGACGGCATCCTATGGCACACGTTTGCGGGTGGCGCCGTGAACCGACTCCTCGCCGCAGGGCTCGAAAAGAAGTCAGGCAAGAAGTGGGTCGCAGGGAATCTGTCAGTCCGGTGCAAGGACCTCCCGGTGACAGCTGCGGGCGACGCGATACGCGGGCTTGCTGATCTGGACTGGGAGCGCGTCGCCGCGGATGCCGCGCGGGACATGGCTCGCGGCATGCTGAGCAAGTTTCAACCCTGCTTGCCCGAGGACGCGGAGGACCGACTCCTCGCCGAACGACTGCTCGATCACCCGGGTACTCTGCGCTTCCTCGCAAGCGTGAAGGTCAACGGCGTGCGGGTCGCAGCACGGCCAAGCGGTGTTCGGCTCGCAGACGTCGAAGCGACCGGCGCAATGCCGCTCGGGTTCGCCGTGCCTGCGGTCGCCGGAGCACCGGCGACACCGCGCAACGAGGTCCAGTGGGTCGACACGCCGGCAGGACTGCGCGCGGTGAGCGAGGAGCTTCTGGGCGCGGACGTCGTCGGACTCGATGTGGAGACCGCGCTCGATTTCGGCACGCTCTGCCTGGTCCAGATCGCAACCGCGCAGCGAACGTATCTGGTAGACCCCTTCGCGGTCGGCGATCTCAAGCCGCTCGTCGATCTACTCAACGGGGCTCGCCCGATAAAGGTGATCCACAACGCGCGCTTCGAGCGTCGCGTCCTCGCCGCGGTGGGCATCGCGCTCGACGGTGTCTTCGACACGCTGGAGGCGTCGCGCCGAGCCCGAGGCACCGACGCTATCGGTGGCCACAGCCTCGCGATGGTCTGCGAGCGCGAGCTCGGAATCGCGCTCGACAAGTCACCGCAGACCTCGAACTGGAGCCGGCGGCCGCTGGACGGTGATCAGCTTCGCTACGCAGCCCTCGACGCGGAGATCCTTCTCGCATTGCACGATCGCTTCGCGGACCACCCTTCGGCCGCGATCGCGGGCGAGGGAGACACCCCCGCGTGACGATGTCGCAGCGTTTGGGGGCAACACGCCGAACCTTTAGAAGTGGGCATACGAGCGTGGCCAGGCCGCGCACCAGCATCGAGACGAGCGATGCGCCTGTGTTTCTTGAGGTTCAGCGCGGCCTTCGCCGGGTCGATCTCAAATTCCACGGGCCGAGCGTAAGTGAAGCAAGCTCCGTTTGCCAGTCTATCCGCATGACCGTGGCCGGTTCTGGCGCGCGGGCGGCCCAGCCCGGGCGCTCGTAGGCCCGTGGCCCAGGGGGAGAACACTGAGGAGCTAAAAGTCGCGTACTGTTCAGATCAGCCATGTGGCTCGCCTCCTGCTATGACGCCTCGAGCGCGCCCCGCGCGGCGTTGCCCGCGTGGGAGAAGGCGGTGGAACTTGGCCCCCAGAATGTGCTCAACTGCGATGGCAAATGCGTTTGCCTCGCTCGCCTCGGCGGTCTTGACGAGGCTCTGGACGTGCACGACAAGTCGCTCACCATCGACCCCCGCTTCAGTCTCGGAAAGTTCCACTAAGGGTATGCGCGAAGCCGATATCGGGAGACTTGAAGCCGCCGTCAAGTCTCTACAGCAGTTTCTGGCCCTGGCCCCGCCCAATCTGGCCCAGCAGGCGCGGCAGCGCATCCCGGAATTGAAGGCATGAGCGAGACGTCCGCCGGACTCGCCGTCGCCTGGCGCATCGCAGCTTCTGAAGCCGGGGCGGCCGGGTATCCGAAGATCGAGTGCCCGCACCTCCTGCTCGGCCTTCTCAGTCTCGACAAGGCGAACCCGCGGGCGCTCAAGGATCTGGGGCTCGATCCTGAACAGTTGACCCGCATCGCCGCGGAGCAGACCGCGATCAACGATGTCTTCGAACGGGCGCACGTGACCACTCGCGTGCTGAGGCGGGATCTGCGCACCCGCATCAAGAAGAAGCCGTTACGCCCCAAAGGCGTGATGTCCCGAAGTGCCGCCTCCAAGGAAGCCTTCGCGCGCGCCGATGCCCTGGCCCAGAACGGGCCGACCAACGCTCTTCACCTTTTGAGTGTTCTGCTCGGGGATCCGGATCCCATCATCGCGGGGCTTCTGGCCGCGCATGATCTGGGGTCGGAGGTGGCGGTGCGCGCCGAAGCCGCTGCCGGGCAGTCGTTCTCGGGCCGCGCGGTTGCTGCAAAGGGCGGCGACCAGCGCTCGCACGATTCGGGAGACTCCTCGCACCCTGAGGGGGCGCTCGCCCGGTTCGGCCGGGATCTCACTGCCCAGGCGCGACGCGGTGAGATCGGACCCGTCATCGGCCGGCGCAAAGAGATTCTGGGCGTTCTCCAGACCCTCGCCCGCTCCACCAAGAGCAATCCGCTGCTGGTGGGCGAAGCGGGGGTCGGCAAGACCGCGATCGTCGAGGCGGTAGCCATTCGCGGAGTGATGGGCAAAGACGCGCAGGTCCTGGGCGGCAAGAGGATCATCGAACTGAACGTGGGCGCCTTGCTCGCGGGCACCGAATACCGTGGGGAGTTCGAGAAGCGGATGAAGGAGTTGCTCGACGAGTTGCGCGCTTCGAAAGATGTGATCCTCTTCATCGACGAGATCCACACGATCGTAGGCGCGGGTCGCGCCGGATCCGGCCTCGACGCCGCCAACCTGATGAAGCCGGCCCTGGCGCGTGGGGAGATCAGCGTCATCGGCGCCACCACGCTCAAGGAGTTCCGGCAGCACATCGAGAAAGACTCGGCCCTCGAGCGTCGTTTCGAGCGGATAGAAGTGCCCGAACCCTCGGTGGTCGAGACCCTGGAGATTCTTCGCGGGCTGAAGAGCCGCTTCGAGAAGCATCACCGTGTACAAATCGCCGACCCTGCCCTCGAGGCCGCGGTAACCCTCTCCGTACGTTTCGATCCCGAACATCGGTTGCCCGACAAGGCCGTCGACCTCATCGACAAGGCAGCCGCCCGCTCTCGTGTGCCCTCGCTGTCTCATCCCGGGGCTTCGGGTTCTTCCGGCAAGGAGCGGGTGGGCGCTACGGTGGACGCCCGAGTGGTGGCCGAGGTTCTGGCCGAGAAGCAGGGCTTGCCCATCGAACTCGTCACCGACGAGGCCGGCGAGGGCGCTCGTCTGCTGAAGCTCGAAGGGCATCTGAAGTCGAAGATCATTGGTCAGGACGAGGCGGTGGCCAAGGTCGCGGCGCGGGTCCGGCTCGCTCATGCCGGCCTCTCGGAGCGTCGGGGTCCGCTCGCGGTCTTTCTGCTTCTGGGTCCGACCGGCGTCGGCAAGACGGAAATGGCGCGTTCGCTCGCGAAGTTTCTCTTCGGCGGCGCCGACGACCTGTCCCGATTCGACATGTCCGAGTACTTGGAAGAGCACAGCGTGTCTCGGCTCATCGGGGCGCCGCCCGGTTATGTCGGACACGACGAGCCAGGGCAGCTGACCGAGGCCATCCGGCGCAAGCCGTACTCGGTCATCCTCTTTGATGAGGTGGAGAAGGCTCATCCGAAGGTCTTTGATCTCTTCCTGCAACTCTTTGACGCGGGGCGGCTGACCGATTCGCAGGGCAGGGTGGCGGACGCGCGCAACGTCATCGTGGTGATGACCAGCAACATCGGCGGGACGACCCCTTCGTCGCGGGCCGGTTTCGCGGCCGGAGCGGAGCCTGCCCCTCTCACGAGGACCGGCCGGATCAAAGCAGACCTTCGGCGTTTCTTCCGGCCTGAGCTTCTGAACCGGATCGACGAGACCGTCACCTTCCGTCGCCTTGATGAAAGCGACGTGCGGCGCATCGCCCGCCCGCTTCTCGCCGCCCTGGTCACCAAGGTCCGCAAGACCCATGGGGTGTTCCTTAACTTTGAGCCCGAAGCCGAGACGTTCGTGGTCCGCTCGGGCTTCGACGCCGAGAAGGGCGTGCGCGAACTGAAGCGCGAGATCGAACGCCTGGTCGAGATGCCTCTTGCGAATCTCGCCCTTTCCGGAAAACTCGGGAAGCACCCGATCTGGAAGGCGGTATACGAAGAGGGCGGGCTCCACTTCCTGCCGGAGTGAGGCTGCGCGATCTCGCGACCCCCCCCGATGCCGCTTAGTTAGTTAGTTTGTTAGCCTCCTCTCACCGCCATGTTCGAACCGGCCTTCAAGACCCGCCCGATGACTTCCGATGAGCTTCTGAAGAAGACGCATAGGCACGACCACGCGATCCAATGATGTTGACTCCGCTGACGTTCGCTATTGCCGCGTTCCTCGGTGGGCCGCCCGGGATGCCTCCCACCCAAACCCCCGCGCCCACGCCCACGCCTACGCCGGCGCAAACGACCGCGGCGTCTGCTGCAGCGCGAAGAGACGAGCAGATAACCGTCACCGCGAATCGGATCCCCGCGCGCGTGAGTGAGACTGCGGCCAGCGTGGCCATGGTGTCGGGCGCGGACCTCGCGGTCACCGCGGCGGCCACGCTCGACGACGCACTTCGCCAGACCCCGGGCTTCTCACTCTTCCGCCGTACGGGGAGCCGGGCCGCCAACCCCACCGCTCAAGGAGTGTCCCTCCGAGGTCTGGGGGCGAGCGGTGCCAGTCGGGCCGCGGTGTTGAGCGATGGCGTGCCCTTCAACGACCCGTTCGGGGGATGGGTCTATTGGGGCCGAACTCCGCGGGCCGCCATCGACCGCGTCGAGATTGTGCGCGGGGGAGCGTCCAGCTTGTACGGAACCGACGCCCTCGGCGGGGTGATCAATCTGGTGTCACGAAAGGCGACCGCTCCGGTCTTGAACATTGATGTCTCCTGGGGGGCCGAGCGATCTCCGCTCCTCTCGCTCTTCGCGGGGGGGCGCCGCGGGAAGTGGGGCGTCCAGGCTTCCGGCGAACACTTTCAAACGGACGGGTACGTCCTGGTGGACGTGGCCCAGAGGGGACCCGTGGACACGAAGGCCGGAGTGTCCTATTCGAGCGCGGATCTGACCATCGACCGAGTGGCCGCGAGCGGAGACCGCCTCTTCCTGCGTGGGTCCCTTTTCGACGAGTCGCGGCGAAACGGCACGCCGCTCCAGACGAACGGCACCTGGCTGCGACAGCTGGCCGCGGGGGGCGACTGGATCACCCGGCCGCTCGGGACCGTGACCCTGCGCGGTTACATTGGCAGTCAGGTCTTCGATCAGGACTTCTCGGCCGTGACCGCGGATCGCCGAAGCGAAGCCCTCACCCGGCGTCAACGCACTCCTGCGCGGCATGGCGGTGTCTCCTCTCAAATCGCAAGAGGCCTGGGTGCGCGTCACGCGCTGGTTGGGGGACTCGAGTTTCGCGAGGTTCAAGGCGACAGCGACGAGATCGGCTTCGGAGGAGGTCGAGCCACCCTGACCGCACTCTCCGGAGGTCGCGAGCGGATCACTGCCATCTACGCCCAGGATGTCATTGCTCTCTCGACACGGCTGATCGGAACCCTGGGCGGGCGTTTCGACCGTTGGGAGAATTCTCGCGGACGTTCCGTCACCACGAACTTCGCCACCAGCCTCACCAGCTTCGTCGCTTTCCCTTCACGGGTTGAGACGGCCTTCAGTCCGCGCTTGTCCCTGCTGTACAAGGTCGGGCCGACCCTCAGCCTGACCACGTCCGGCTATCGGGCCTTCCGTGCCCCGACGCTGAACGAGCTTTACCGCTCTTTTCGTGTGGGCAATGTGTTGACCCAGGCCAACGCCGCACTGCAGGCGGAGAGACTGACCGGCGGCGAAGCCGGCCTACGGTTTGCGTCCCGCGAGGGACGGTTTCGGGCGAGCGGTTCGGCTTTCTGGAGCGACATCTCACGCCCCGTGGCGAATGTCACTCTCTCTTCGACTCCCGCCCTCGTCACCCGCGAACGGCGCAATCTGGGGCGCACCCGGTCGCGTGGTCTCGAACTCGAAGCGGAGTCGCGTCTGCTCGAATCTTTCTCGATGACCCTGGGTTATCTCTTTGTCGATCCGCGGGTGACGAGCTTTCCCGTGAACCCGGCGCTCGAGGGGCTCCTTCTTCCGCAGGTCGCCCGGCATCAGTTCACGTTTCAGACCCGCTACACCCATCGGTCTTCGTTCACCGTCGCGGTGCAGGGGCGGGCTGCAGGCGCCCCGTTTGACGACGACCAGAACCTGCTCCCCCTGGATCGTCTGTTTGTGGTGGATGCCTTCGCCTCCCGCGCGGTCAGCCGCAACGTCGAGGCGTTCGCCGCGATGGAAAACGTTCTGGACGCGCGCTATCAGGTTGGTCGCAGCGGAGTGACCACGATCGGCGCTCCGCGTCTCGCCCGCGTGGGGCTGCGTCTCAAGTTCGGACCGCCGTAGGTCGACGAACTCTCTCGCGACCTCCCGAGGGTCGCGTTTCCGGCCGTCCACCTCGTAATTCAGGCGTCGCATGGTGTCGGCGTCGAGTCGGCCACCCAGCGATTCGAGGGCATCACGAAGACCCGGATGTCGCGCGAGAGCCTCTTCGCGCACGATCGGAATCGCGTCGTAGGGAGGGAAGTAGCGCTGATCATCTTCAAGCACGACGAAACCCTTCGCCGCGATGAGGCCGTCGGTCGTGCTGCCCACGGCCAGGTCGATCTGGTTGTTTTCGAGGGCCTGGTAGAGAAGGCCCAGGTCCATCTCGATCGGAGCCTGAGCAAACTTGAGCCTGTAAGTACTCGTGAGGGCGGGGAAACCGTCCTCCCGTTCCAGAAACTCTCCGAACATGCCCAGTCGAAACCGGTCCGAAACCTTCACCAGATCGGAGATCCGGCCGAGGCCAAGCCGCTCGCTGTCGCTCTTTCGAACCACCAAAGCGAAGTTGTTTTCGTACCCGAGGGGCGAGAGGACGGCGATTCCGAATCGGGCGTAGTCGGCTTTCAGGGCAGCGAGGACGAGGGTGCGGTCGGTCTCCTTAGGTCGTTTGAAGATGTCCATGAGCGCGGTCCCGGTGTATTCAACGTAGACGTCCAGTGATTCCGAGAGCAAAGCGCGATGACACAACCAGGCGCCGCCCAGGTTGAATCGTCGTTCGACCTCGAGGCCGCGCCTTTCGAGGGTCGCGGCCACGATTTCACCGAGCAGAACGGATTCCGTGAAGTTCTTCGATCCCACCACCACCCGCGGTGTCGCGGAACGGATGTCGACCAGGGTGAAAGCCCCGGCAAGCGCAGCGACGACGAGGGCGGTGACTGCGCGAAGGGGCCGCGCAGTTTGCGCGAGCCGTCCAAGAGCGAGGTCGACCACCACCGCCAGCAGGGCCGCGGGCAAGGCGCCAGCCAGGACGAGATTGGAGTCGACCGTGGCGATGCCGCGGAAGACGTAGGTGCCAAGACCTCCCGCACCCACCGCCGCCGCGATGGTCGCGGTTCCGATCGACCAGACCGCGGCGAGTCGAACACCGCCGAGAATCACGGGCAGGGCGAGCGGGAGTTCGATAAGGCGGAGGCGGTCGAAAGGCGTGAGTCCCAGGGCAAGAGCGGCTTCGCGCAGGGTCGGGTCGACGCCGCGGATTCCGTCGTAGGTGTTGCGAAGAATGGGCAGCACCGCGTAAACGATGAGGGCCAGGATCGCGGGCCTTGGCCCGATGCCGCCGATGAGGGGAAGCGGGATGAGCAAACCGAACAGGGCCAGGCTCGGGATGGTCTGAACCACATTTGCGACCGCGAGCACCGGGCCCGCGAGGGCTTTCTTTCTGGTGAGCAGGATCCCGAGAGGCAACCCGATCAACGTGGCCACCAGCGTCGCGAAACCCGACATCGCCAGATGCTCCGCGACCAGGCGTCCGAGTTCGGTTCGTCGTTCGCCCAGGAAGAGCAGGAAGTCGATCATTCGGGAAGGCTCGCGGCCACGAAGGAGGCGACGTATCCAGGCGCAGGCGCTCGAAGCAAGTCCCCGGGGGCCGCGCGTTGGGCCAGACGGCCCTGGTCCAGAACCGCGATTTCGTCGGCCACGCGGCAGGCCTCAAAAAGGTCGTGAGTCACGATGACCGCGGTCTTGCCGAGCCGTTTCACGAGCGAACGGAACTCGTCCTGCAGGCGCCTTCGCGTGATGGGGTCGAGGGCGCCGAATGGTTCGTCGAAGAGGAGCAAGGGTGGGTCGGCGGCGAGCGCGCGGGCCAGACCCACGCGCTGACGCTGACCTCCCGAGAGCTCCCGCGGGACTCGATGGGCGAATTCCTGCGGATCCAGGCCCACGAGAATCAGGAGTTCGCGCACACGGGCCTCGACCCTCGGGGTCGCCCACCCCATCCGCTCAGGGACCAGGCTGATGTTCCGGGCCACCGTGAAATGGGGGAACAGGCCTCCATCCTGGATGACGTAGCCGATGCGTCGGCGCAGCTCGACGGCGTCCCAAACCTCGGCCGGCTGGCCCAGGACATTGATTCGCCCGGCATCGGGCGTCAGCAATCGATTGATCAGACGCAAGGCGGTGGTCTTGCCGGAACCCGAAGCCCCCAGGAGCGCCAGGATGGAGCCTTCGGCGACATCGATGGAGAATCGATCGAGAACCGCGGGGCCGGTTCCGAAACGTTTGGTCACCTCCTGCAGATCGACGAGCGCGTCCATTCTCCGAATCTTACGGTGACGCGGAGACTGCAATAGGTGCCTCGGTCGCTCGGGGTCCTTGTTTCGACCGTCTTACCCAACCCTGGTGTGGCGGCCGACATTTCCTAAAAAATCAAGGCCCTCAAACAATCAAGGGCGGTCGTTCCAGCTCGACCTTGCGCTTGCCGAGCTGAGTCCGGCAGAACTGGCACACGTATTCGTACAGGTCACCATCGGGGAGGATCAGAAGGAGGCGCTCATCCACCGGCTGAGCCCGCTGGCAACGCGGGCAGTAGAGGCTCGAGGCTTTGAAGGACTCGAACTGTTTGGCAGCGGTAGGATGAGCGCGTCGATTGGGCACGGGGCTATTTTCGACGAAATCGCCTCCTCGTCTGAAACTCCTCACCGACCGCGACCGTCTTCATAGATACCATGCAAAGATTCCGCGAGGCTGCGCGCCACTTCTGGGTTGAATGGCTGCGCCCGCTCGCGGTCATCGCCCTTGTTCTGGGCTCGTTCCGTTCCGCGGTGGCCGACTGGAACGACGTGCCCACGGGCTCGATGCGGCCGACCGTTCTCGAAGGCGAGCGAGTGTTCGTGAATCGCGTGGCCTATGACCTGAAGGTCCCGTTCACCACCTTGCGGATCGCGCAGTGGGCCGACCCGAGCCGGGGCGACATCGTGGTTTGCTACTCGCCTCACGATGGAAGGCGGCTTTTGAAGCGCGTGGTGGGGGTCCCGGGTGATCGCATAGAAATGAAGGACAACCGGCTGATCGTGAACGGCATCGCCGCTCACTACCAGGACACCACTCTGCGCGACGGCGATACCACCATTCTCCACGAGACGGTGGACCGGCGCGGTCATCTGGTCGAGGTGGCGGGCGACTCTTCGGCCGGGGCCACTTTCGGTCCGGTGGTGGTTCCACCCGAGCGCTATCTGGTGATGGGCGACAATCGCGACAACAGCTTCGATTCCCGCTTCTTCGGCTTTGTGCCCCGTTCCGAGATCCTGGGCCGGGCCACCCGCATCGTGGCGTCGGTGGATCCTGAACGAAGTTTCAGACCGCGCTTCGAGCGTTTCTTCAAACCCCTGCTGTAATCACCCATTTCAGCCAAACGGGAAATCGCGGAATGCGATTTTTGCGTTTGACGCGGGAGTACGACCGAGTGGAATGGTTCGGCATTCCGGGGCGGCGAGGAAGAATCCAAGATACCGATAGCGCAAGGATCGTCGTAAACTCTCCGGCCCGACCCCCGGAAGGGATTCGCGGTGACGCGCAAGAAAGGGTAGGCTCTAAGGCCCACTCCGAAATTTCGTCAGGCCCATGTAGCTCAGTTGGCAGAGCACATCCTTGGTAAGGATGAGGTCAACAGTTCGATTCTGTTCATGGGCTCCAC
>CAZFQH010000097.1:0-10916 GCA_964520805.1 uncultured Acidobacteriota bacterium
CTCGGAACTGGAGTACGGCGAATTCCTTGCGTCGTACTACAACGCCCCGCTCTGCGATCTGGGCAAAACCGAGATCGATCCCTCGGTGGCCCGCATGGTGCCATCCGAAGTGGCCACCCGCTTCCAGGTGGTGCCGATCCGCCGCAACGGCCGCCGCCTGACGGTGGTCATGGCCAACCCATCGAATATCTTCGCGATCGACGACATCAAGTTCATCACGGGCCTCGAAGTCGATGTCATGGTCGCCCCCGAGCCGGATATCAAAAAGGCCCTCGATCGGATGTATGACCAGGCGGAGAGCCTGGCCAGCGTCATGAAGGATCTTGACACCGACCTTGAAGTCGTTGAGGAGCCGGACGAACAGTCCGACTCGGTGGCCGCGGACATTGCGGCCATGGATCAGGCCCCGGTGGTCAAACTGGTCAACTCGATGATGGCCGACGCCGTGCGCAAGGGTGCCAGTGATATCCACGTGGAACCCTATGAAAAGCAGCTCCGCGTCCGTTATCGCATCGACGGCGTGCTCCAGGAAATGATGAGCCCGCCCTACCGGATGAAGGCCGCCATCATCTCGCGGTTGAAAATCATGGCCGACCTCGACATCGCCGAAAGGCGCGTGCCCCAGGACGGTCGCATCAAGATCAAGATCTTCAACAAGATGATCGACCTGCGCGTTTCCTGCCTGCCGACGATCTTCGGCGAGAAGATCGTGATGCGAATCCTGGATAAATCGAACCTCACCCTGGACCTGACCCGGGCCGGTTTCGAGGCGAAGGCCCTGGACAATCTCCTGCGTGCCATTGCCATGCCATTCGGGATGGTGCTGGTGACCGGACCGACCGGATCCGGCAAGACAACGACCCTTTACTCGGCCCTTTCCAAGATCAATGTTCCGGAGGTCAACATCATGACCGCCGAGGATCCGGTCGAGTTCAACCTGATGGGCATCAATCAGGTTCAGATCCGCGACGCCATCGGCCTCAACTTCGCGGCCGCGCTCCGCTCGTTCCTGCGCCAGGACCCGAACATAATCCTGGTCGGCGAGATCCGCGACTACGAGACCGCGGAAATCTCCACCAAGGCTGCCCTCACCGGCCACCTGGTTTTGTCCACCCTCCATACCAACGACGCACCGTCCACGGTTTCCCGCATGGTGAACATGGGCATCGAGCCTTTCATCGTCGGCACCGCGGTGAACCTCATCCAGGCCCAGCGGCTGATCCGCCGGATCTGTGCGAGTTGCAAAGAGGAGGTCCGCGATGTGCCCGCGAAAGTCCTTCTGGATGTGGGCTTCGCGGCGGAAGCCGTGGGCACCTTCCCCATGTTCAAGGGCCGCGGATGCGCCACCTGCAACGGGACGGGCTACAAAGGTCGGGTCGGCCTTTACGAAGTCCTCGAAATCAACGATCCGGTTCGCGAACTGATCATGATGGGTTCGAACTCGGTGGAACTGCGCAAGAAGGCGATCGAGGAGGGCATGCTGACTCTCCGCATGAGCGGTCTCGAAAAGATCAAGCAGGGCATTACGACCATCGAAGAAGTTCTTCGCGAGACCGTGCTTTAAGCAACCTGCCTCGGCGGGCGGGTTTCGCGCGGGAGGCCAAGCCACAGAATCGTGAGCAGTGCGGTCAGCGAAAGAAGGCCCCCTGAGAGCAGCAGCGGCGGTCGGTATTCGAGTTCCACCCGATGCGCGCCCCTGGGTAGCGCCACGCTGATGAATGCCATCGGGCTGTCGGTCACCGCGGTTCGCACGCCGTTGATGTGAGCCCGCCAGCCTCGGTCATTCGCCCATGCGACCACAAGACGCGTGGGCTCCTCAGGTGCGGCATGGATGACCACACGCCCGTCCTTCATTTCGAGGACGTCGAGTGAGCCGAGGGCTGCCAGTTCACCCTCCTCGGTTTCGTACCGCACCCGCGGCCAGGGTGCAGGCACCCTGTAGACCCGGACCGGGTCCTCGAAGAAGCGGTGCTCGGTGATCACGAGCGGCAAGGAGGCCCACAGCTGCGGTGCGTCCATGGTGACCACGTAGTCGACAGACCCGCGCCGTAGCTGATTCACAATGAAGTCCGGATCGCGCGAGGTCACGAAGCGCTGGATCTGTCGCTTGAGGGGCCGCCTGTAGAAGTCGAGGATATCGAGGTCGAAGCTCCCGTAATATCCGAAGCGTCCCGCCATGGGAGGGTTCAGGTACCACAGGGCGGCCAGAACCACGGTCTCTCGAATGTTGAACCCGACTGGCGTTTCTTTGAGGCGATAGGGGATTCCGGCGGCTTCGCGGACAGGTTCGCCCTCCAGGGACAATGCCGCGTCCGTCTTCGGGACCCCGATCGAGTAGTCGGAAACGAACAGCCTTGACCCCGGCGGCAATACGCTGGTGAGTGGCGAACGATCCCGAAACAGAGAGGCTTCAGTCGTCGGATTCAGGTCCCGCAGAGTTACGAGTAGATCAGCGACCACGAGTATTGGGATCAGCGGCGCCAGGCGACGGGCCTGTCCGGCGGCGGCCGCTATCCCCAACGAGACCGCGAGGGGCAGAGCGAGGGGGACCAGGGTCGGGACGTTCACCATGGCCGTTCCGGTGGCCCACCATTGAAGACCCAAGAAGGAGAGGAGGACACAACCAAGCCCGGCCAGAAGTGCGCGAGGTCTGAAGCTCCTTCCGGGAAGGGCGTGCGACGCCAGGATGGCCAATCCGAGACTCGCCGCGGCCAGATATTTGGTCGGGAATCGCAGCCCGGAAACGAGGGGCACCGAAGCCACCAGATCCTGAAGGGTCAGGTTTTGAATGCCCCAGGACAAGACGATGCCCATCAGGACCGCGCCCATCGCGAACCTCCGGTCCGGTGCGCGGGTTCGCGGCAGGCCGATCCACGCGAAGACCCAGGAGACAAGACCCAGGTAATGCGAGAACATCCAGACCTGCTGTCCCCCCAATAGCGTCTCGGCCGCAGGCGGCCGCAACCGCCACGCCTCGGCTCGTATGGGAAGGATCGTTTCCAACGTCAACGCCGGGTGCAGGGGCCCGAGGGCCCACCCCACCGGCAACCTGGGACGGTCGGCGTCCGCGGCGAAAGCGAGCGAGGGAAGAATCTGGACCGAACTAAGGAGGAGCCCAAGCCCGAAGGCGAGAATGAGCTTCAAGCGGGCCGGCGCTCCCAGATCGGCACGCGTGCCCAGGCGAAGACCACACAGCAAGAGGGTGAGGAAGCTGTAATCGGGCGAACCGGCCAGAGTCTGAAGGGTAACGAGGGCCGCGAGACTGAGCCACGGGGTCGGGTCTCCTGGTCTTCGGTCGCATCTCTCGATGATCCAGGGCATCCACGCGGCGGCAGCCAGATGATGCCAGTGGGCGACGAGTGAAAGAAGCGGCCCGCTGGCCCCGTAAATAAACGCCGCGGTCAAAGCGGCAGCGAGGCCGCCTTCCGGATTGAGACGGCGGGCCAGACGCGCGGCACCCAGGGCCGCGATCACCAGATGAATGGCGCAGAACAATGCATAGGAACGGTCCGGCGGAACCACCCAGTGGAGCCAGGCCGGGGGGTACAGGACCTCAGCCCTTGGATCCGCGAAAAGCGGCTGGCCAAACCCTCGTCGAGCGTCGAAGAAAGGCGGTTCCCCGCTCGCCACCTGACGCACCACCGACTCGATCTGCGGCGACCAGACGCTGCTGATATCGCGAACAAAAAGGGCCCGATCCGAGAACAGGGCCTGCGGGAAGTTGAGGACGGGAATCAGGCAGCACCCGAGAAGCAGCAGCCACGAGGGGTTGAGCTTCATGCCGGAATCATATGGGAGGCGCCGCGAGCGAACGACCAGGCAGACCTCGCTGCCGTGGCCATGGCGGGGTTTTTCAAAGTGGTGACAAGCAACCAAGGGAGCGGTATGCTGCCAACGTCGCGGGCCCCGCTTCACTCGCCCTGCGCCTTCGGTTTGAGGAGGACTTTGTGTCAGACGCCCCACCCCTATCGCTTCACTACTTGCTCAAGACGATGGTCGAGCGCGGAGGTTCCGACCTCCACATCACGACCAATTCCGGACCGCAGATCCGAGTGGACGGCCATCTCCATCCCCTCGAAGGCTATTCGCCGATGTCGTCGGCGGACACCAAAACTCTCTCCTACAGCGTTCTGACCGATGCCCAGAAGCACCGCTTCGAGGAAAACCTCGAACTCGACTTCAGCTTCGGAATCAAAGGGCTGGCCCGGTTCCGCGCCAATAACTTCTTCCAGCGCGGAGCGGTGGGTGCCGTCTACCGGACCATTCCCGTGGAGATCAAGTCGTTCGCTCAGTTGGCCCTGCCCCAGGTCTGCGCGCAGATCTGCGAGAAGCCGCGTGGTCTGGTCCTCGTCACCGGCCCCACGGGCTCGGGCAAGTCGACCACCCTCGCCGCGATGATCGACAAGATCAACGTCGATCGGCATGATCACATCCTCACCATCGAAGACCCGATCGAGTTCGTCCACCAGCACAAAAACTGCCTGGTGAATCAGCGCGAAGTTCATCAGGACACCGCGTCCTTCAGCAACGCCCTTCGCGCGGCTCTCCGCGAAGACCCGGACGTGGTTCTGGTCGGCGAGATGCGCGACCTTGAAACGATCGAGGCCGCGCTCCGTATCGCGGAAACCGGCCACTTGACCTTCGGAACCCTCCACACGAACTCGGCGGCCCAGACGATCAACCGCGTGATCGACGTCTTCCCGGCCCACCAGCAGGGTCAGGTCCGGGCCCAGCTCGCCCTCACCATCGAAGGCATCTTGTGTCAGGCTCTCCTCCCCAAGCTGTCCGGGAAGGGGCGCGCCATGGCCATGGAAATCCTCGTTCCGAATCCGGCCATCCGCAACCTGATTCGCGAGGACAAGATTCACCAGATTTATTCCACAATGCAGACCGGCCAGGAAAAGTTCGGGATGCAGACGTTTAACCAGAGCCTCGCTCAGCTTTACCAGACCAAGCAGATCAATCTTCAGACCGCCATCACGAGGAGTTCCCTCCCCGATGAGCTCAACGACATGATCAATCGCGGCGTGGGTTCAAACGCGACTGCGGGCGGTCCTCCGCGGCCCGGTATGCCGCCTCGTCCCCCCGCCGCACGTTGATTCCCGCTAGTCTGGCTTCACTCGCGCCCCAGGCGCCACAGGCAACGATCGAAGGAGAACCACGATGCCGACTTACATAGTCAAAGGCAAGTTCCGGGACGGCAAGCCGTATTCGGGTGAGCGGATTGGCGCCAACCCCGATGAGGTGACGGCCGGCCTGCGCAAGGAAGGCGTGACGATCAGCGCCATCGCTGAGAAGAAGAAGGGCGGTCCCAAGGCCACCGGCAAGGCGGTTCCCGCCAAGCTTCTCTCCATCTTCGTGCGGCAGTTCTCCGTCATGATCGACGCCGGCCTGCCCCTCGTGCAGTGTCTCGAGATCCTCGGGTCGCAGCAGGAAAATCCGCATTTCGCCAAGGTCATCATCGCCACCCGCCAGGACGTGGAAAGCGGTCTTAACCTCGCCGACTCCATGCGCAAGCATCCGCAGTGCTTCGATGACCTTTTCTGCAACATGATCGCGGCGGGCGAGGCCGGCGGTATTCTCGACACGATCCTGAAGCGGCTCGCGACCTATATCGAAAAGTCGGTGAAACTCCAGGCCCAGATCAAGGGTGCCATGATGTACCCGGTTGCGGTCATCAGCATCGCGGTTCTCGTGATCGGCGTCATCTTGTGGAAAGTCATCCCCACGTTCGCGGCGATGTTCGCGGGCCTCGGAGCCGACCTGCCGCTTCCCACGAAGATCGTCATCGGGATGTCGAACGCGCTGGTGAACCTCATGCCGTTCCTCATCATTGGATTTTTTCTGATCCAGTACGCCTTTCGCCAGTATTACGTCACCTACTCAGGACGTCGAGTGGTCGACAGCCTGCTGTTGAAAGCGCCCATATTCGGAGATCTCTTCCGAAAGATCGCGGTGTCCAAGTTCTGCCGGACGCTGTCGACTCTGATCGCTTCCGGCGTGCCTATTCTGGACGGCATCGAAATCACCGCGAAGACCGCCGGAAACGCCATCGTCGAGGACGGTCTCATGTCGGTCCGGCGATCGGTTGAAGGCGGTCTCACCATCGCGCAGCCCCTTAAAGAGACCAAGATCTTCCCCGGCATGGTCGTGCAGATGATCAGCGTCGGAGAACAGACGGGCGCCCTCGATGCCATGCTCTCCAAGGTCGCGGACTTCTACGAAGACGAAGTCGACCAGGCGGTCGCAAACATGCTGACCTTGATGGAGCCGATCATGATCCTGTTCCTCGGGACCTCGGTCGGCGGCATCGTCATCGCCATGTATCTGCCGCTCTTCTCGCTCATCAGCCAGCTGACCTAAGGGCCGAACCGGGCCAGGCCCTGGCCTGGTCCCTCGGGTCCCCCCGCGTGCGCGTTTGATTCGTCGACTCCGAGATCCGATCTCATCGCCCGAGGCCCCGTTCTCGCTCGGGGCCTTGATCGGGTTCCGACTGGTCATCGTCACCGTTCTGCTTTTCGTGGCCGGGTACCTCGAAGCGGTGCAGGAGGGGACTCTACCGACCCCGATCTTTCGGCTGATCTCTGCGACGTTCGCGGCGAATGTCGTCTACGCGATCTTGTTGGCTCTGGCCCCCTATCGGGTGCAGGCCACGGTTCAGATCCTTGGGGATCTGCTCGTGGTCACGGGTTTCGTTTACTTCACGGGGGTCGACAGCACGGGCTTCGCGATCCTCTATCCCATCAGCGTGCTCTGCGGCAGTGTGCTCCTGCGCCGAGGCCACGTCTTCGCCCTGATCGCCAACATTTTGTTCGCGGGTTCGATTGGCCTCGCCCGGCTCGGGTGGATTCCCCCCGAAGGCCTTCAGAGTATCGCCACCGGATCGCTGCGCGGCCTCGTCACCCCGATCATCGGAATGCTGCTCCTCTGTTTCTCCGTGTCGGCGCTGGGGCAGTTTTTGGCCCGGTCCCTGGCCCAGGCCGGCGAGAGTCTTGATGAGGCCTTTGGGCAGGTCGCCTCGCTTCAGGATCTGAACCGCCTGATTGTCGATAATATTCAGAGCGGCCTGGTGCTCGTGGATCGCGACGACCGGATTACGTTCATCAACGAAGTGGGAGCGGAAATTCTCGGAGCGAACTCGACGAGCCTGATGCGCATGACCGCGCAGGAAGCGTTCAAATCCCAACGAGTGTCACGCCAATCCCTGGCTCCGCCGGCGACATCGGCGCGCGAGACACGGCTTGAACTCGACTACGTCTGTCCGAACGGCGCCCGGCGAATATTGGGCTTTTCCATATCCGAACTCGCGTCCCAGGGCGAAAGTCGGCTCTTCTCCTTCTCGGATTTGACCGAGGTTCGCCGTCTGGAGGAACAGGCGCGACTCAACGAGAAGCTGGCAGCGGTCGGCGGTATGGCCGCCCAGCTTGCCCATGAGATTCGAAACCCCCTCGGCGCGATCACGGCTGCGACCAAACTGATGGCGGAGAGTCCCGGAGCCGTACAGGACCAGTCCACCCTGTTGCGAATCATCGCCTCCGAGTCCGATCGGCTCGCCGGAACCGTGACGTTGTTCCTTCGCGGCGTCCGCGTCGGATCCAGCGAGGATGTGGGTTGCGACATTCCGGCGGTTCTGGTGGATGCGGTCCGTCTCCTCGAGGTGAGCCCCGAACGGCAGGCGCACCACAAGATTGTCTTTGAGGCCCCACCCGAGCCGCTTTGGGCCAGGATAGGGGCTACCGAGCTGACCCAGGTCTTCTGGAACCTCTCCCGCAACGCGCTGGAGGCGATGCCGGGACCCGGAACCCTCACCATTCGCATCTCCCGAGAGGCCGACAACGCCACTGTCCGGTTCATCGACCAGGGGATGGGTCTAGACGGGGCTCGGTTGCGCAGCCTGTTCGAACCGCTTCAGACCACCAAGGCCCTGGGTACAGGTCTGGGCCTGGCAATCGCGCATCGGATCATGCGTCATCGTGGGGGCGATCTCTCGGTGGTTTCCGAGGTGGGTAAGGGCACCGAAGCCCGCATCGTCCTCCCGTTGACCACCGTACCGGCCTGATGGAGGGCCGTTTGTCGAAGTGGATTCCCAGGGGGCCAATCCCGGCGCTCCTGCTGTCGCAGGCGGTGGCCCTGACCATCCTCTACTGGCCGGTTGTTTCGGGGACCGCCATCTTCTTCCAAAGGGACATACTCAATTACTGGAAGCCCCACATCGACTGGATCCTGAAGAGCCTCGCCACCGGACAAACCATAGGATGGAATCCCGGCCTCATGTTCGGCTTGCCGAACCTGGCCGACCCTAATTTCCAGCTCTTCTATCCGCCGACCTGGCTGATTCTGTTTGTCTCGGCACCCACCGCCTACGCCCTGATGGTCATCCTTCACGCCTTCTGGGGGGCTGCGGGCGTTGGCTGCCTTTTGCGCTCACGCGGAGAGGAAAAAGGGATGGTGGCGGGCGCCCTCGCTTTCTCCCTTGCCGGGCCATTTGTCTCTTTGGGCAACCTCTGGCATCACTATTGTGGGGCCTCGTGGATTCCGTGGGTTCTCTGGGCGACCGATCGATTGGTGAAAACGCAGGGGGCGTCCTGGCGCCCGCTGGCCCTGGCTCTTGGCGTACAGGCGCTGGCCGGTTCGGCGGAGAGTGTCATGATGTCCGTGTTTCTGGGGCCCCTCCTGGCGGTCTTTTCGAGAGACACGAATCGTCTTGCCGCTCTGGGGCGGGCGGCGGTGCTGGCCTTTGGCGTTTGCGCCATTCAGTGGATTCCCGCGGTGATCCTGGTGAGCGATAGCGCCCGGAGCACATTCAACGCAGGGACCAAGCTGTATTGGTCGGTGAGCCCCGACCTGCTTTACGAAACGCTCATTCCGGGTCGCCGCCAAGGGTCCCCGGTGATCTCTGGAACCTCTGCCCCCGGTGATGACAATATTCGGCTGATCGAAAGCCTCTATCTCGGGGCCGCCACCTTGCCGTTCTTCGCAATAGGCCTCGGGCGAAACCGGATCCTTGGCGCCCTCGGTTTTCTGCTTCTGGTTGCCGCTTGCGGCCGCCATCTGGGTGGCCTGGCTTCGGAGATCCTTGCCCAGGTTCTGCCTTTCCGCTACCCCTCCAAGTTGATGGCCGGCGTCACCGTCGTTTGGTCGGTGATCGCCGGATCAGGTATCCATCGGGTCCTGACTTCACCCGCGCCACGAAGATCCCCCCCTCTTTGGGTTCTTTCATTGCTCGGAGTCCTTGGGCTCTTCCTCCTGCTACCCGATTTGGGGGAGTTCGATCAGCGGGCGATCCGAGCCGTGGTTTTTGTCGCCACCGCGGTGTTTCTCGTGGCCTCCTCTCGCCGGATCGGAATGGTTGGGATTCCGTTGTTGCTGATGGCCGACCTGTTACCCTCTGCCTTGTCGATTCATACCTTCAGCGAGCCTGCGGTCGCTTACTATCGGCCAAAGCCTTTGGAGGCCTTGCTCGCTAACGCGAAGAACCCAAGGGTCTTTGCCGCAGATGCAGGAGAAGCCTCGGTCCAGGCCGACCTGCTTCGGCGCGGCCAGCCTTCGGAGACTGCCTACCACATCGCCATGTCCGATACCCTTCAGGCTCTGGCCATAGGCCACGGTGTGCGCTACGGATACCACCTCGATTTCACCGGCCTCGGCAGCCGTGATGCCGCCATTTTTCAAGAGTTGGCCGGCCGCCGTTTCCGTCAGGAACTCCCCCGATACCTGAACCTGGGAGCCATCGATGCCGTGGTCAGCTACGGAGGAACCAACCCCCTTGGAACTCCACGGGGCGACCTGGAGATCCCCGGGCTGCTGAGCGAGCCCATCCGTATCGATTTCTGGGGTCTGGTGCCGCGAGCCACCATCGCGAAGAGCGTGAACACGAGCTTCGAGCCGCGCGAGGCGCTCCAGTTGATCCTGGCGCCTGGTTTCGATCCTGGCCGCGACGTCGTCATTGAGGTGTCTCCGGGGAGCGATCCGATCGCCGCTAGCGACCCCGGTCCCGCGACTGCGAAGATCATCTTGGATTCCAATGATCGCGTGGACATCGAAGCCGTGACCACCCACGGAGGATGGCTGGTGTTGAGGGACTCCTTCCGGCGCGGCTGGCGGGTCTCGATCAATGGTGTGGAATCGCCGATCGAAAAGGCCGATGTGCTCTTTCGGGCGGTGCGCGTGCCCCCAGGCCAGAGTCTCGTCTCTTTCCGGTACTCGACCCCCGGGCTCGGTGCCGGCGCCCTGATCGGCCTCTTCTCGATCCTGGCCATGTTTCCGAGGCCCCCGAAGCCTTCAGTGGAAGCGTCACGAGCGTGAGCGGCAGCCTCCTCGTGGTTGACGATGAGCCGTCGATCTGCGACGTCTTGCGATTGGCACTCACGCGCGCCGGTCACCGAGTGAAGACCGCGCAGACGGTGGCCGAAGCCCGGACGGCCATGGCCGAAGACGTATTCAACCTTCTCATTACCGATCTCCAGCTCCCGGACGGCGACGGCATATCCCTTCTTCAGCATGCGAAGACCTCATCGCCCGACACCGCGGTGATCGTGCTGACCGCTCATGGGTCCGCGGATACCGCGGTCGCGGCGATGCGCCTCGGCGCCCACGACTACCTGACCAAGCCGTTCGACATCGACGAACTGAGGATCAAGGTCGACCAGGCCATTGAAGGCCAGCGTCTCCTTCGGGAAAATCGCGAACTTCGGGCAGAGGTCAGCTACCGCCAGGGACTTGATGGGATCGTCGGCACCTCGAAAGCCATCCACGTGGTGGTGAACCGCGTCAAGGCGGTGGCCGATTCCACCTCCACGGTGCTGATCCTCGGTGAAAGCGGAACCGGCAAAGAGCTGGTGGCGAGGGCGCTCCACCGGCAGTCTTCCCGCTCGCGGAATTCCTTCGTGCCCGTCAACTGCGGCGCCCTTACCGAG
>CAZFQH010000098.1:0-10915 GCA_964520805.1 uncultured Acidobacteriota bacterium
ATTCAACTTGGCGATGGTCCCCTGTTCTGGGGCGGGGTCCGTCGTACGGGCTCCAGGGTGGAACTCGTCGCTCGCCACGAGCCTCCGCGAGAACTCACACCGAAGGACCCACCTTTCCAGATCGGCCGGACCTGGATCCAGTTGATTCAGAGAGGCGATCGCATCGGGCTACGTCTGTGGGATCCGCGCAATGCCCGGAAGCTCGCGTTTCACGGTTTGAATTGGTTCAAAGATCAGCCCCAGTACAAAGTCCGCGGGCAGCTGGTTCCGAACTCGGTGCGGACGACCGTGAAGATCGCGAACGTCATCGGGCAGGTGAACGACATGGTGAGCCCTGGGGTTGTCGAGTTCGAGATCCTGGGCCGGAAGCTTCAGCTCACTCCGGTCTATGAGACCGCGGAGCAGACTGAACTCTTCTACATTTTCAAGGATGCGACGGCCGGCAAGACGACCTACGGTGCGGGCCGATTCGTTTACAGCGCGCTGCCCGACGCCGAGGGCGGGGTGGTGCTCGACTTCAACCGCGCCTACTCACCCCCTTGTGCCTTCACGGATTTCGCCACTTGCCCCCTGCCGCCGGCCCCGAACCGCCTGAGCGTGGCGATCGAGGCGGGCGAACTGGATCCGCATCCCGGTCCCGGTCGCTGAGCGACTTGTCCGCGACGCCCATTGACGCGCTGGCCGCGACCGTTTCGGACCTGAAGCCACTGCTTCGGGGCGATTCGCGCGCGCTCGCCTTCCGAAAGACCCTTCTCGCTGGACCCCTTGACTCGCTCCCTGCGCGGGTCTTAGGAGTGGCGGAATCGATTCTGGGCCCGCTGCGACCCTCGCTGATTCTTCCCAAGGCCAGGGTTTCGTCCACCCTCGAGGCCGCGGACGGAACCACCAAGTGGGCGCTCGAGTTCGGCGACGGCCAAAGTGCCGAAACCGTTCTGATCCCTTCCCGCACCCGAGCCACGGTATGTGTTTCATCGCAGTCCGGCTGCACCCGGGCCTGCGCGTTCTGCGCCACCGCGACGCTTGGGTTCCGGCGAAATCTCACCGCGGGTGAGATCGTGCATCAGTACCTGGTGGCGCGCGCGGCGGCATCGAAGAGGGGGATGGAGGCCACCAACGTGGTGTTCATGGGCATGGGCGAACCGCTCGACAATCTGGAGCCGGTTCTCGCCGCGGTGCGTTCGCTGACCGACGTGTTCCCCGGGCTTTCCCCGCGCCGGGTCACGGTCTCCACATCCGGGGTGGTCCCGAAGATTCGTCGCTTCCTCAACGAGTGCCGGGCGAGCCTGGCCCTTTCTCTCAACGCCAGCGACGACGAAACCCGCACAAGGATCATGCCCCACAACAAGACCTGGCCCCTCGACTCGATCATGACGGCACTTCGCGAGGCGACCGAAGAGCGCCCCCGTCGGTTTTTCGTCGAATACGTCCAACTGCCGGGAGTCAACGACACCGAGGCGGACGCCCGACGTATCGCGGGGTTGCTGCGGGGCCTCGATTGTCATGTGAACGTGATTCCCCATAACCCCTTCGCGGGCAGCCCGTTTCGGGCCCCGGAGCGTGAGGAGACCCTGCGATTCCACGAGCAGATCAAACAGCAGGGTCTCACCGGCATCATCCGCTGGCCCCGAGGTCGCGATGTCGCGGGTGCCTGCGGTCAGCTGGCGCTTAAGGGACGGGGAATGAACGAGTCAGGGATTTGAGTACACTCCCGACCCAAGCCGAGACCAAACCCAGGGAACCATGAAGAAACTCCTATTGCTCGCTTTCGCCGGGTCATCTGTGATCGCGGCCACCCGCCCCGCCCCCTTCGATCTGTCCGTGGCCTCGATCATGCGCGGCCCCAGGCTCGTCGGCTATTCGCCGGATTCCGTGCGCTGGTCGGGAGACTCGAAGGAGTTCTGGTTCGAATGGCGGCAGGCCGATGAGAAAGAGACCTCCACGTGGGTGGCGAATGCCGCCTCTGGTGAGACTCGGAAACTCACCGAAGCCGAGCGCAAGGGTGTGCCTTCCGCCAACTCCGAGTGGGACAAGGCCCGAAGTCGCGCGGTGTTCGCGCAATCCGGGGACATCGTTCTTATAGACACGATGGCGAAAACCCACCGTGTGATCACGCGAACGACCGCGAGCGAAAGCCGGCCCCGCTTCGCGAAGAACGAAACCCACGTGGCCTATCTGCGCGACGGGGCCTTGTATCTGATGCCCCTCGCGGGAGAAGGCGAAGGCGGCCTGGTGCAGGTCTATGAAGCGGGTCCCAAACGGCGGGATCCAACGCTCACCGACTCGCAGAAGACGGTGCGCGACGAGGAGGCGAAGCTGCTGGCCTACGTCAAGAAAACCGCCGACGAGCGGAAGATCCGCGAGGCCAGGCGCGACGCCGAGGCGCGGCCGAAGATCGATATCGCGGAAGGGGAGAGTGTGGTTGATGCCGTCCTGGCCGAGGATGGCGTTCATGTCTACGCGACCATTTCGGTGCGGGCGACCGGTTCGAAGACCGCCGATGTTCCGAACTACATCACCGAGTCTTCCTACCCCGAGCCGATTCCCACGCGCAATCGAGTGGGCGACAACCAGAACAAGTCGAAGCTTGGGATCCTGAACCTTCAGACAAAGAAGATCGTGTGGGCGAGCCTCGCGGCATTGAAGACTGAAACCAAGAACGCCGAAGGGAAGACGGAAACGAAAGAGCGTGATGCCCGCTGGTCGTTGATGGGCCTTTCACCGGATGGAAAGATCGCAGTGGCCGCGGTGCGTGCCGCCGACAACAAGGATCGGTGGATTGTCCGCCTGGATCCCGCGACGGGTGAGGCCACCGTCCTCTTCACGGACCACGACGACGCCTGGATCCGTGAGCTGTTCCAGAACGCTTCAGGTTTCCTGCCGGATGGGAGGACCTTCTACTTCACGTCCGAGAAGACCGGCCACATGCATCTCTACACCGTTGACGCATCGGCGCCTCCCTCGGAATCCAAGGCCCTCACCAGCGGGTCGTGGGAGATCAACGACGTCTCTCTCTCTCCCGATCAGAAGACCTTCTACCTCACCACCACCGAGGCGGGCGCCGGCCAGCGTCACCTCTATTCGATGTCGAGTACAGGGGGGACAAGAACGCGCATCACCGCGGCCGTGGGCGGTCATGAAGCCGACGTCTCGCCCGACGGCCAGGCCCTAGCGACGGTGTATTCCGCGGGGAACAAACCTCCTGAGGTTTATGTCGGACCTCTTGCGAACGGCCTTGCCAGGAAGCTCACCACTTCTCCGTCCGCCGAGTGGCAGGCCGGGAAGTGGCTCGATCCGAAGGTTGTGATGGTCGTAGCACGCGACGGTGTGAAGGTTCCCTCCCGCCTCTACCGCCCCGAGGATCTGGGCGCCAGGCCGCACCCGAAGCGGCCCGCCGTCATCTTCGTTCACGGTGCCGGCTACCTTCAGAACGCCCACAACTACTGGTCGACCTATTACCGGGAATACATGTTCCATCACCTGCTCGCCTCGAAGGGTTACGTGGTCCTCGACGTGGACTACCGCGGCAGTGCCGGCTACGGTCGCGATTGGCGCACCGCGATCTACCGCCACATGGGCGGCGCCGATCTCAACGACATCGTGGATGGGGCGAAGTACCTCGTGAAGGAACAAGGCGTCGATCCGAAACGCATCGGCGTGTACGGCGGCAGCTACGGCGGATTCATCACTCTTATGGGCCTTTTCACGACACCCGAGGTGTTCGCGGCGGGGGCGGCCTTGCGGCCGGTCACCGACTGGGCGCACTACAACCACGGCTACACCTCGAGCATCCTGAACGTGCCGCAGACCGACCTCGAGGCCTACAAGAAGAGTTCGCCGATCTACTTCGCCGAAGGGTTGAAGGGCGCGCTGCTGATCTGCCACGGGGTCATCGACACCAACGTCCACTTTTCGGACTCGGTGCGCCTCGCGCAGCGCCTGATCGAACTCCGAAAGGAGAACTGGGAACTCGCAATGTACCCGGTGGAGGACCACGGTTTCGTGGAAGAGACGAGCTGGGCCGACGAATACACCCGCATCTACAAACTCTTTGAACGAGAGTTGAAAAAATAGGAGCACCATGGCTAAAGGAACCCCCGACTACCAGGACGCTGACCTCGTCCTCCGCGTCTACGAGATGCGGCGCGAGCTAGTGATGCGAACCTCCCGCGACGCCTTCAACGGCAAGTTCTGGCCCGCGAACTACGATGAAGTGAAGGCCGTGGCCACCGCAGGACACGAGTTCAATGCGGCCTACCGCCAGCTCGGCACCTATTGGGAGATGGTGTACGGACTGGTGAAACACGGCATCGTGAACCCCGAGTTCTTTATGGAGACAAACGGCGAAGGCATCTTCATGTACGCCAAACTCGAGCCGTACCTCGAGCAGCTCCGCAAGGACTTCAACCCCACGATCCTCCGCAACACCGAGTGGGTGGCGAAGGAAACCGAGCGCGGCCGAATGCTGGTCGATCTATTCCGCGCGCGCGTTCAGAAGGTTCTCGAGTCGAAGAGATAGGAACGCGTCACGTCCGCCCCGCACATTCCGACCTTCATCGTCATCGGCGGCCCGGAGATCCATGCCGGGTACGTCCGGCGTCTGTTTAAGGCCGAGGCGGCGGGCAAGATCACCTTCGGCCGCATCGTGGTCATCGACCGCGATCCCTCGTGCGCCGTGGCCGCCCTCGTGAACTCACGGCTTCGGCTGGACGTGTCGTCGTGGGACGAGTGGCTTGGCGTGAACCTGTCGCGTACTGCGCTCGGAGATCACCTGGTGCCGTACCACTGGGCGCCCCACGTTCTGCTCGACTGGCTGGTCACCGACCTTGAGCGCCACGGGCTCTCTTTGACCCGAGCCTTCGCTCGGGCTGAGCCGCCCGCCCGCCCGCCGGTTCTTCGCGAAACGAAAGCAGGAGATCTGGCCCTGTCCTATGCCGAGTGGCTGTGCCCTCCCGCCTGCATTGAACCGGCCCTTTGTCCCCACACGCGCGGGCCGAGATCGTGGAGCCTCGCCACTGATCTCGCCAAGGCCCGGCACTCGTACGTTTTCCCGTGCATGCACCTGGCCTACGGCGTCGGCACCATCCCGATCTCGGCCATCTTCGGCGTTCGCGATCATCTCGTCGAAGCGCTCCTCCGCGGCGACATCACTCCGGAGACTCCGGTATGGATCGGCTCGGCCAGCCACTGCCACGGCCTCGCTGCACCCATCCGCTTTTCCCGTGTCGACCGATCGACTTCAGATTGAATGCTAAATATCATAAAATCAATGAGATACATCAGCATCAAACTTGATGATGTAAGCTGACCAGCATGAGGACAACGTTGACCATTGATCCGGAAGTGGCCGACCGCTTGCGGCAGGAGGTCGCCCTGGGCAAACGCTCGCTCAAGCTCGTCGTCAACGAAGCGCTCAAGCGAGGCTTGGGCCTCGAGGCGCCGGCCCGAGCGCAGCCCTACAGGCTTGTTCCGCATTCGTCCGCTTTCCTGCCGGGAGTCGATGCCGGCAAACTGAACCAACTGGTGGACGAACTTGAAGCGGCAGAATTCTCGCTCGCCCGCCGACCGAGCCCGTGATCGTTCCCGACATTAACCTCCTGATCTACGCTCATAACGACCAGGCGCCGCAGCATCAACGCGCCAGGGCCTGGTGGGAAGGGGCTCTCAACGGGGACAGGATCGTGGGGCTTCCACGGATCAGCATCAGCGGATTCATCCGGTTGATGACTCATCCCCGCGTGTTGAACCGGCCGCTCGGCGTTGACGAGACGATCGCCTTCGTGCGGTCATGGCTGGCCCAACCTCCCGTGCGTATTCTCGATCCCGGGTCCCAGTTTGAGCGCCTGTTTCTTGGCTATTTGGCGGGGCTCGGCTCGGCGGGCAACCTCACCACCGACGCACAGCTCGCAGCACTGGCGGTCGAGCACCAGGCGGAACTCCACAGTTGCGATACGGACTTCGCCCGTTTCCCTGGCCTCCGGTGGGTCAATCCGCTCTTATAGTGACAGCGTGGGCGCTTCCACCGCGAGTACCTTGTTTTTGAAACCGACCTGGCTGGGAAATCCTACGTTCTTTCAATTGGCCAGTGGTTCCAAGTCGACCAGGACTCCGTTTCGAGCCTCCGAACGCAGGCAGGTCAACTGGCGGATGTGACGGCCCATCTCTCAAAGCCATTGGTCACGGTCGGTGAACACGAGAGGGGATACAACCACCGAATGGGACCCACCCCCTAAAATACCGAGGTGAAAGCCCTTCGCGTGGAGGAACTTGCGCCCGGACAAGCCCGAGGTGTCATGCTGGGGGGAGTCAACGTCGCCCTTTTCAATATCGGCGGTGCCTTCCATGCCGTTGAAAACAAATGTGCGCATCGGGCCGGCCCTTTGGCGGATGGTTTCGTCTCAGGCAACGTCGTGTTCTGCCCCTGGCACGACTGGCAGTTCGACGTAACCACCGGGCAGTGCGTGAACGCTCCCGGTTTCAAGGTTCGATCTTTTTCCGTCTCTGTTCAGGACGGGGACGTCTTAGTGGATGTATCTGGAGAGTGAAGACCCTTATGAAGTTGTCCGATAGCCGAAACGTCCTTGGAGCCGCCCTTTTGACGGGTCTGGGCGTAATAGCCGGCGCGCAGGGGGCGGTGCCCCAGGCATCGCCCACTCCCATCGCCCCCTCCATCCAGTTCCCGTCAACGGTCGAACTCGTCACGGTGGACGCGGTAGTCACCGACAAGAAGAATGTCCCCATCGAAAATCTGACCCGGGATTCGTTCCGGGTGTTCGAGGATGGGAAACCCCAGGAGATCACCAGCTTTGAAGCGGTGATCCTGCCACCGGCCCCGCCCTCGGGCCCGAAGAAGCAGCGGTCGATTTCAACCAATCAGGGCGCCGAAACCCGCACGGGTCGCACGTTCCTGATTGTTTTCGACGACATCCACCTCCATCCCTTTCAGGCCAACCGCGCCAAGGCCGCGATCGATCAGTTCCTGAAAACCGGCACCCGCGATGGAGATCGGGTCACCCTGCTGGCCAGCGGCGGGGGAGCCTGGTGGAGCACCAAGATGCCCGAGGGCTATCTCGAGCTGACCTCGCTTCTGAAGCGCCTGGACGGCCGCGACATTCCCGACACCGGACAGGACCGCGTGACCGAGTGGGAAGCCATGCGCATTCACATCTATCGCGACAAGCAGGTGGAAGAGCGGGTCACTCGCCGTTTTGAAACCTACGGCGTCAACCCCGGGATGCGGAATCAGCAAAGCGAGACCGGAGCCATGTTCGACGGTGATCCCCTCGTTCAGGGGCGGGCCTCCGAGGTCTATTACCAGGCCACCGCCAAGAACAAGATCACCCTCAACGCCATGGAGCGGGCCCTCAACTCGCTGGCCGGCAGCAAGGGCCGCAAGTCGCTGATCCTTGTCTCTCAGGGCTTCATCTTCGATCCGAACCTCGATGAGTTCCGCAACGTGGTGCAGGCCTCGCGTCGCGGAAACGCCGCGGTCTACTTCGTCGACACGATGGGGCTCGGCGGTATGCCGATCTCGATGACCGCCGAGTTCGGCCCCGCCATCGACAACCAGGACATCGGCGCCGCCTTCGCGGAGAACCTTGAACGGGCCGAAGGCGCCGAGTCGATCGCGGCCGACAGCGGCGGATTCACGGTGAAGAACTCCAACGACCTCGTGAAGGGCCTTCAGCGCATCGCCGACGAAACCCGCGTGTACTACCTGATCGGCTACAACCCCTCGAACCTCGCGCGAGACGGCAAGTTCCGCAAGATCGAGGTGAAGGTCTCGGGCAAGGACATGCGCGTTCGCGCGCGCAAGGGCTACTACGCGGCCCTCGATGGGCAGGCCAAGGTGGCGCAGAAGGTCGAAGGCGGCCCTGATCCTCAGTTCCAGGAAGCCCTCGACTCGCCGTTCGAATCTCCGGATATTCCGATCCGGATGACCTCCTACATCTTCGACGAAACCCTGCTGGGCAAGGCCAGTGCCATCCTCCATGCCGACGTGGACCTGAACGCTTTCTCGTTCAACGAAAAAGAAGGACGGTTCGTGAACACCCTGGAGTTCCTCCTGGTGGTGGCGCATCGTGAAACCGGCGAATTCAATCGCTACGACCAGAAGATCGACATGAGTCTGAGGCCTGAAACCAAAGACAGATTCACCAAGTCATGGTTCCCGATCCAGCGCGACTTCGAACTGCTCCCCGGCGCCTATCAGGCCAAGCTCGTGATCCGCGACAAAAACTCCACCAAGATGGGCACGGTGACCCACGACTTCGAGATTCCGGACCTCGCCTCCTGGCGCATCTCCACCCCGGTGCTCACCGACACCACCCAGCCCATTCAGCCCGGTCAGGAAAACGCGGCGCCGAAGCTCGTGTTGCTGGCGCGGCGTGATTTCGAAACCGGCGCGCGCCTCTTCTGCCAGTTCGACGTGTACAACCCCGTCAAAGACAAGGCCACCGGAATGCCGAAGGTGACCGCGGGCTACACCCTCAGGAAGAAGAGCGATGGCATGGTGTTCCTGAAAGTCCAGCCGACCATGATTCAACCGACTTCGTTGGGCCGCCTTTCCCGCCTCATCGGCCCCCCGCTCGAAGGCGCCGAGCCGGGCGAGTACGAGTTCGAGCTGAATCTGAAGGACGAACTCTCCGGGAAAATTCTGGACTTCAAGGAAGACTTCAGGGTTTTGCCGCGCCGCACCGCGGCGACCGGATCGAACTGAGCAACCTGCGCCCCGAAGTCTCCGCTAGCAGCTAGGGATGATGAAGCCGTCCGTCGGAATCCGATGCGGACGTTCTTGATTCCGGGCCTCGTGGCGATCGTCGCCGCCTTCGTGTTCCTCGTAGCCGAGGACGCTCTTGGGGCCGCGGCCCCCTTCGTGAAGGCGGTGCCGGTCGCCATCCTGAGCTACGTGGTGAGCCTTGCCGGCCCTAGGCCCGGCAAGGGGCTCGCCGCTATGGGCCTCGCCTGCGCCGCTCTCGCGGACTGGGTGATCGAGTACAGCTTTCTCGGCGGCCTCGTCACATTTCTGGTGACCCATCTCTTCTACATCGCCGCGTTCATCATGATGGAGCGGACCTTAAAGGGGTGGCGTCTCGTTCCGGTGGTGGTTTGGGCGGCCCTCGCCCTGCCCGTTCTTTCCGGCGGTGCCGGTGCGCTTCGTCTTCCTGTGCTGATCTACGGGACCGTGATCTTTGTGATGATCTGGCGGGCCGCCGCGACGGTGTCGGGACTGGGCCGAAACGCGGCCACCTTTACCTTCGCTGGGGCGCTGCTTTTTGGCCTATCGGACACACTGCTTGGCTACAACCGCTTCGTCTCCCCGCTCCCGGCCTCCGGCTTCCTGATTCTCGGAACCTATTGGGCCGCCCAAACTATGATCGCCACCGCTTTCGCATGTCCCGAACCCTCAAGCTGATCCTCGTCGGTGTGGCCACCGCCGCGGTGGCGGTGGTGATCCGCGGTGTCGCCGCGGGCCCGGTGGAACCCCCGGTTGCACGAGTTACATTCGAGGTCGACGAGCCGGGTGCGGTATCGAGGTTTCAGCAGGCCCTTCGGTTTCGCACCATCAGCACGCAGAACGGAGAGGTGGATACCCAGGCCTTTCTGGGCCTTCACGAACTCCTGCGCACCGCCCTCCCCCTAGTTCATCAGCATCTAAGCCGGGAAGTTTTTGATCTGGGCCTGATCTACCGGTGGCCGGGTCGCGACACCGCGAAGGCACCGATCGTCCTCATGGGGCACCTCGACGTGGTGCCAATAGCGCCCGGCACCGAAGGGGTCTGGACGCATCCGCCTTTCGACGGGGTGGTGGACGGGGACTGGATCTACGGCCGCGGCACCCTCGACGACAAGTCGACCGTGATGGCGGTGCTCGAGAGCGTCGAGGCCCTGCTGAAGTCGGGCTTCACGCCGGAGCGCACCCTCATCCTTCAGTTTGGGCACGATGAGGAGGTCGGGGGCGTGAAGGGTGCGATGGCCATGGTGGCGAAGCTCGTGGCCGAAGGCGTCAAGCCCGCGCTGGTTCTCGACGAAGGGGGAGCTTTGACCTCGGCCAGGGCCATTGGCGGCACCGGCATCGCCGCCCTCATCGGGGTGGCCGAGAAGGGCTTTGTATCGCTGTCTCTGTCGGTCAGCGGTGATGGCGGTCATTCTTCGGCCCCGCCGAATGTCACCCACATCGGCCGGCTTGCCCGCGCCATCGTGGCCCTTGAGCAGGCACCTTTCGAGGCGAAACTCGACGGGGTCGTGCGCGAGATGCTGGAGCGTTCGGCTTCGTACCTGCCAGTCTCGCGGCGGTTGATTCTCAAGAACCTCTGGCTGTTCCGTCCCCTGGTGACTCAAGCGCTGCTGGCCGATCCAAGGTCCGCCTCGATGTTGCGAACCTCGACCGCGGCCACCATCTTCAACGCGGGCAACAAGGAGAACGTGCTGCCTCCCGAGGCTCACGCGGTGGTCAATTTTCGGATCCGCCCAGGCGAAACCGTCGAGTCCGTGCGGCTTCATGCGGTGAAGGTCATCGCCGATGATCGCGTACTGGTTTCGATTGACGGCTTTCGTTCAGAGCCTCCTCCCGCCTCACCCACGAGCGGCCCGGCCTTCGACGTGGTCAGCCGTTCGGCGCGCGAGACCCTCGGAGAGAGCGAGCCGATGGTCCTCCCTTTCCTTCTGATGGGCGCCACGGACGCGCGCTATTGGTCAGCCCGCGCGAGGCCGGTCTATCGCTTCAACCCCTTTCCCATGGAAGAGGATGCCTTGAAGCGCGTGCACGGAACAGACGAACGCGTGTCGAAAGCGGGCTACATCAACGGCATCCGTTTCTATGTACAACTCATCAGGAACGCGCAGTCGATTTAGCACGTTGCTGAAAAGGCCTTGCGATCGCAGGGCAGGCACAAGGCCTGCCCCTACGGTTTCGGGC
>CAZFQH010000099.1:0-10900 GCA_964520805.1 uncultured Acidobacteriota bacterium
CCTGGTGGGCGGGGAAGAGCTGGTCACGGCCTCCGAGTGATTGGGCGTCAGCATGAACACGGTACGCACCCAGCTCCGCAGCATCTTCAGGAAAACCGACACCTCCCGGCAGTCGGAGCTGGTTCATCGGCGTCTCACCAGCCCGGCCCGGTTTCAGCGCCCCGCACGTTAACTACTTCTCGTCAGTTCCGGCTTTGGCGTGACATCCAGAAGCAGCGAAGTGCTTCTCTCCCGACTTGTCAGCGGAGTTTCGATCCCAGCCTTAAACGCTTGAGGCACTGTGGGCGGGACGCTCGGGTTACCTCCGGCTCAGTTCTTTCGCAAGCGCCGGGATGTCACAAGCCGGTAACGCGGTGATTCGATCATCGATTTGGTAGCGATCGCTTCCCGGATAGACCACGAACAGATCGGACAGGCTCAGATCTCGCAGCGCCACATGCATCGACTTCGTTGCGCCGGGTGCGTCGGCGTACTTGCACTCGAAACCGTAGCGTTTTCCGCGAAGCGCAAACATGAGGTCGAGTTCCGCACCGGCGTAGGTTCCCCAGAATGTGGGCGATTTCACTTCGAAGCTGGCTATCAGTTGTTCGACAATGAAGCCTTCCCAGGAGGCGCCGAGCTTGGGATGGCCCGAAAGGTCATGCATGGACTCGATATCTTGAAGCGTGTGCATGAGACCGGAATCGCGGACATAGATCTTCGGCGCCTTCAGTTGTCGCTTCTTGACGTTTTCAAACCAAGGGGGCAGCACCCGGACCATGAAGGCGCCGGACAGAATGTCCAGGTAGCGCCTGGCCGTGGGTTCGCTGGCCCCAAGCGCACGGGCAAACTCCGCCGCGTTCCAGGTCTGGCCGTGGTAGTGGGCGATCATGGTCCAGAAGCGACGAAGTGTGTCGGTGGGAATGCGAACCCCGAGCTGGGGCAGGTCGCGTTCAAGGAAGGTCTGCAGGAAGCTCTCCCGCCAGACGCCAGACGCTTCATTATCCGGGGCGAGAAATGAACGGGGAAATCCGCCGCGCAGCCAGAGAGTTTTTAGGGAGAGGGCGCCGGTTTCGCGGAGGTCGAAACCGCTCAGGGGAACCAAACCAATGCGACCGGCAAGCGATTCCGAGACACCCCGCACCAGAGCTGGCGAAGCGCTCCCAAGGAGCAGGAAACGAGCGGGCTTCTTTGGGCGATCCAATAGGACACGCAGCACTTCGAAGAGTACGGGCGCGCGCTGAATCTCGTCCAGTACGACCAGGCCGCGCAGGCCGCCCAGCGTTTGCTCGGGTGTCTCCAGGCGCCGCCGATCCACCGCCTTCTCGAGGTCGAAGAACGAGCAGACCTTTTCACGTTTCATGTAGTTTCGCGCCAGCGTTGTTTTTCCGCTCTGCCGCGGCCCCTCGATGGCCGCTGCGGGATGGGATCTGAATGCTCTTTCGAGCCGATCCATGGCGCCAGGACGTTCAATCACCGCGAGAGTATATAGACAATCGAACACAAGACGTTGGATTGTCTAGGAAGTCGGCGGCGCTGACCACGCCCCCGAAACGTCCTGACGTTCTGAAGATTGAACGAAGGGGCCATGAGAAGCCCCTCGAAGTGTCCGCCAGCCCGATTCCGGCTGCTGGGGCGTCGGCACGCCGCGCGTGGCCGTGTTCGTCCTCGTTCCGGATGCGGCCGAACCCCTCTCGCCCGGGGTGCTGGCCGCACTCCATCAGCTAACACCCGCAGAAGCGCGGCTCGCCGCCCGCCTGGTGGGCGGCGAAGAGCTGGTCATGGCCTCCGAGCGACTGGGCGTCAGCATGAACACGCTACGCACCCATCTCCGCAGCATCTTCAGCAAAAGCGACACCTCCCGGCAGTGAGAGATGGTTCATCGGCTTCTCACCAGCCCGGCCCGGTTTCAGCGCCCCGCCCGGTAAGCAAAAAGTTTCTTGGTGGCGTCATTCATTTGGGTGATGACAGGTCGAGGCCTGGCCTCCTAATGTGTGAACAAGAGTTCAAGCCGGGGCTCCTATCTGCTCCGTCGCCCGTCCAACTCATAGGGGAGAAGCCCATGACTTTCGAGCGCATCAGATCAGCCACCAGGCCCAAATCCATCCTCCGCCGAAGGATTCTCCTTGCCTGCCTATTCTCCGTGTTGATCATCCAGTCGATTGGTGTTTCGCGGGCAGACGCCTGCACCCTTAACGCGGGGTTCTCCCACACCGCCTACTACTACTGCACCTACGGAACAGATGCTTTTGGCAACTGCAACTACGACCAACAAACGTTTAACGGATACGGCGGCTGGGGTGGCGACCCAAACTGGGACGGTGCTGTCTATTGGATTCGCCTCTCCGCTTCGAGGCTTGCGCAGTATGCAGGCGGATCACTCAAGTCCGTCGACTTCTATGTGAATCCGGGCTACACGCTTAATAAGGGTGAGACGGAGATCGTGGCCGCCCTGGAGCGGGACTTCGATGTGAGCCGGGAGAAGGCCGAAACGAACGTGAGCCGTTTCATAGGCGATCTGGCCCCTATCCCTTGCCCCTCGACTTCCACCCGCCGCTGATCTTCGAGGAGCCCCGAAAGCGCGATCACCATGGGGATGGTTTTGGAGCCCGAAGCTACAAGGGTGTGGATATTGGCAGGCCTCTTGTTCAGTGCACTCTGTCCCCGGGGGATCTTCTTTACATTCCCCGCGGTTTCGTCCACCAGGCGGTGGCCTCTCATGGCACTTCGGTGCATGTCACCATCGGGGTTCACGCGACCACTTGGGGTGATCTGCTGGGTCTCGCCGTGGCGCAGGAATCGCGAGCCGATGCGTCCCTTCGTGAGACATTGCCGCCGGGCGCGACGCGTACGGCCGCGCCAAGAGAGTTCATCGAGGATGAACTCCGCAGGCGGGGTGCACGCTTGATGGAGAGAATCCACGGTGAAGCCCTGATGCTGGAGACCGCGGCTCGATTCAACGCCGCCACCAATCTGCCGAATCCGGGCAGCGTCGCGACCGACAGCGACCACCGAGGGGAGAGCGTGCCTGTCGAGACCTAGACGGCTCCGCAGGCGACCCTCCCTGAACCGCCGGCCTGAAGAGCGAAAGGCGGGTAAGCGAGGATCAGAATCAGGATGAGTTCGAAACCCCGCGTGGTGATCGAGCTGACCAGGGGGAGCAGGGGACAGACCTGACGAGCCCCACGAAAGGAAAAGGCGGCGAGTCCGGGTTCATGGAAACTTTGATCCATGGCTCGGGGCTCGCCGCCGTCACGACGCTAGGCTAGAACGACAGGCGCGCGCCCAGTTGGATTCTCCGCATCGTGCCGGCGGTGCGGATCTTGCCGAAGGTGGCCGGCGCGTTAATGTTCGTCCCGGGGTTGGAGAGGTTCACGATGTTGAAGACGTTGGTGGCCTCGGCACGAAACTGAAGCTGGGTCCGGCCGCGCAACGGGATGTCTCGGAAGAGACCGAGGTCGACGTTGCGGCTTCCTGGCCCGTCGATGATGTTGCGCCCCGAGCTTCCGTTCGCTCCGAGGGCCGGCACGGCGAAGGCGGCCACATTGAACCAGCCTTCGATCAGCTCTCCCCGAGGACGCGAATGGTCGAGTTCCGGATCGCCCACCAGGTTTGCGCGGTCGTTGGCCACGCCGTTGAGGTTTCGGTCCTGACCGGCGGTGATGGTGAGGGGTGTGCCCGACTGCAGGGTCACGATCGCGGATAACGTCCAGTCGCGGGTCAGCACGCGAAGGGCGGACTTCGAATCCTTAAAGTAGTCCACCTTCCAGATGGCGGACAGGACGAAGCTATGACGACGATTGCCCGAGGCCGGCCCGCGCTCGGCGGCCAGATCCAGCGAGTCCTGGACCGTGGGGAGGCCGCCGCCCTGGAAGTCGAGATCCTCGTTGGAGCGACCGAACGAGTAGTAGGCCTTGCCCGAGAGATGGGCCCCGCGCCGCTCGGCGCTGAGCTGCAGGCCGTTGTAGTCACTCGCGAAAATCGACGAAAGGACGTTGGCCGCTCCGATGGTGCCCGGCAGGTACGGTCGTCGAGAGTTGACGTTCGCGGCCGTGGCCCCGGCTCCAAAGACGGGCGCGTTCTGATCGACGGGCGCGGCGAGATTGCGGGCAAAGGCTCCCACGTATGAAGCGCTCACGCTGAGGTTGCGGCCGATCTCCTTCTGTACCGTCACGTTCACCTGATAGGTGAGAGGCCACACAAAGTCGAGCGACGGCCCGAAAACCTGGGCGGGCAGGGTGAAGCGCGGAGCGGCGGGGCTGTAGTTGAACGGGAACGGTCCCACGCCGCCTGGGAGATTCCGATACGGGTCGGACAAAGTGAAGACGGTCGGGAAGGACTGGCGCACCGTGAACGGCTGGTTGTCGGCGGTGGTGTTCCACTCGTTGCCGGTGATGCTTCCGTAGAAGACGCCGAAGCCGGCGCGCACCGCCATGCGGCCATCGCCCTTGGGATCCCAGGCGATCCCGATGCGCGGGGCCAGGTTGTTGATGTCGGTCTTGACGATGCCGCGGCTGACGCCGGTATCTCCAGGGAAAAGAAGACCGGCGGGCGCATTCGGAGAGACCGTCGACTTTTGCCCGGGCACGAACGCCAGTTTCCGGTTCTGGGGGTCGGTCAGGGGGAACTGCAGGTCGTAGCGCAATCCGAGGTTCAAGGTGACCCGGGGGTGAACGCGGAAGTCATCCTGGGCAAAGAGGCTGATGTAAGCGCCGTTGTCGGTTTTGCGCACGGGGGCATCCTGGGTCATCGTGCTGGGGAGCCCGAGCAGGAAGTCGGCGTAGGCGTTCCCGGTCTTACTCCCGTTGAAGGCGAAGACTCCATAGTTGTCGAGGAGAGTGTCGTGCACGATCTTCTCGTAGGAGAGTTCGCCGCCGAACTTGAAGGAGTGCTTGCCGCTGCTCATGCTGAAGGCGTCCTTCACGCCGAAGTATTCGCTGCCCGCGTCGGGACCCGCGATGGAAACCTGACCGGTGAAGTACCCGGTGACGGTGAGGCGGGGAAGGGTCGGGTCGCCCTGGATCGTGAATTTGGATCCGAGGTCGGACAACGATGTGGTGGGGTTGTTCACCCGGCCACCAAACTGCCGCATATAGCTCGCCCGGAACTGATTGATCTTGGTTGGACTCAAAGTCCAGGTGTGGGCGAGGTTGACATTGTGCTGGTTCCACTTGAAGTCGCGATCGACCCAGGGGATATTGCCGGTCAGGGAGAGGGGCTGGGTATCCGTACCGGTCTGGTAGAAGTAGCTCAACGCCAGGCTCTGGGTGTCTGAGAGCTTGTGGTCGATCTTGAACGTCGCCTCGTCGGTATTCAAGGGGTCGGGACGCCGGACTTCGTAGAAGTTGTTGGGCAGGTTGGACGTGGGTATGAACTTGTCCTGGATGTTCTTGGCCGCGACATCGAAGCGGCCGGCTGGGATGAGTCCGCCGGGGAAGGGCTGCCCCGTCACCGGATCACGGGGCTTCAGGGCAGACAGGGAGAAATCCCCGGAACGTTCAAGTGCCGTTGGAACCACCGCGCTGTTCCGGTAGTAGGTCTCTTCCTGGCGCAGCCCGGAATAGCTCAGGAAGAAGAAGGTCTGGTCCTTCTTGAGCGGTCCCCCGAAAGCGCCGCCGAACTGATTGCGGTCTAGAGGGTCTTTGGCGGCGGTAGTTCCAGGAGCGGCCCAGCGCGCGGAGTTCAGCTTCTGGTTGCGGAAGAACTCGAAGATCGCGCCGTGAAACTCGTTGGTGCCGGACTTTGTAACCACGTCCACGACCCCCGCCGCGTAGCGGCCATACTCGGCGGCGTAGCCGTTTGTGAGCACACGGAACTCCTGGACCGCTTCCGGGTTTGGTGCCGGGTTTCCTGTACCCCGAAGCCCGGCAGTGTTGTTGCCGCCGTCCAGTTGGAAGTTGACGCTGCCCATCTGCGCCCGGCTGGACCCGTTGATGGTCGTGAGTTGCTCGGGCCCGCCCAGGGAGTTGGAGTTGTCATTGCTGCTGACTCCGCCGGTCAGGCTCAGGAGCGAGTACAGGTCGCGGTTCACCAAAGGAAGGTTCAGGACTTCGTTCTGGCCGACCGTCCGTGACAGGGCCGCGGAGGTTGTTTCGACCAGGGGCGCGTCGGCCACAATCGAGACCACTTCAGTCAGCGCGCCGAGCTCGATGACGGGATCGATGCGGGCGTTCCGGCCGACCTCGATCAGGATACCGGTCTGAGAATAGTTCTTGAATCCCGGCATGCTGACGACCAGCATGTAGTTGCCCACGGGCAGCAGGCGCAGCGCGTACTGGCCGGTTCCATCCGAGGTCGTGCCGCGTGAATATTGAGTGCCGGTGTTGGTAGCGGTGACGGTTGCTCCGGGTACGCCGGCTCCCGTGCTGTCCTTCACCCCTCCCAGGATGGCCCCGCTGGGTATTTGCGCCTCTGATGTCTCAGCGAGCAGCAACAGGGAGAGGGCGGCGGCGGCCGCGCCTCTCAGGAAAAGCGATGGTTGATTTCTTGGGGTCATGTGGTTTGCCTTCATTTGTTCAAGCCTCCGGTGCGGTGCTTCGATCGAGCCCCTGAGGCTCGCTGTTTGTCCTTGAAAGGGACAATATGCCCGCCTCGGATCGGCTGTCAAGGGAAAATCCGGGCCATGCCGGAAATTGTCCCAGGTCATCGAATCCTTTAATGCTGGCGCTATTGCTGATAAGCCGCGAGGGCCTTACCATCACCGACGAGAAGAAAAACCTTGCGTGGTTGGACGCCTGTGAGGTTATATTGGTCGCGAATAAGACAAATGCGGCCAGTCCATCCTCAGAACCTGCGCGTGGCCACCCGAGGCACCACTCGGGAGATCAATCGGCGCATTGCCCTCAATCTCATCCGCACCAACCAGCCGATCTCGCGCGCCGACCTCGCGCGGCTCATGGGAACGCGGCGGGGTGCGGTCAGTCTGCTCGTGAATGAATTGATCGAAGACGGCGCCATCTTCGAGGGCGCCACCGGCGAGGCGAAACGGGGACGCAAGCCCACGTTTCTCTATATCGATTCGCGAAAGCGCTGCGTGGTCGCCGTGGACATCCGGCCCACGCGGTCGTTCCTGATGGTGACGGACCTTGTCGGGCTTCAACTGGCAAGCGTGACCAGCTTTCCCACGGAGCGTGACCCGAAGCGGTTTGTGGCCGATCTCGTGAAGCGGATCAAGGCGATCCTGCACGAACACAAAGACCTCGGCCGCTGCGAGGGCGTAGGTGTGGTGGTGCCGGGGATGGTCGAATCGAATGCCGGCAAGGTCCTGCGCGCGCCAAACCTGGGTTGGAAGGATCTCCAGCTTCGTGATCCGATCGCCGCCGCTCTCGGGGTCACCGTATACATTGAGAACTCGGGAAAGGCGTGCGCTCTCGCCCAGCTCTGGGCCAGTCGTGATGCCAAGGCGCCCAGCAACTTCGTCTACATCACGGTGTCGGACGGCCTGGGTGTCGGCATCGTGATGGGGGGCGAACTGGTGCGCGGCCATCACAACATCGCCGGCGAGTTTGGCCATGTGCCCCTTAATGTCGACGGTCCGCGCTGTGGATGCGGGGCGACGGGTTGCTGGGAGGCCTACGTTTCGAACCTCGCGACGCTGTCTCGATACTTTGGACGCGATCTACGCGAGCGTCCGGTTTCGGCCGAGCTCTCCGCCCTCACGGTCGACGACCTCATCGCGCGCGCCCGCGGCGGCGACGGCAAGGCGCTTGCGGCGTTGCTCTCTACCGCGCGCTATCTGGGGTTGGGTCTTGGGTCGGTGGTGAACGCGATTGATCCTTCTCAGGTCTACATCGGCGGTGAGATCACGGCGGCCTGGGATCTCATCGAGGACACCGTGCGCGCGGGCCTGGCGGAGCGCGCGCTCACTCCACCTGCGGGCGCCACGCCCATCACCATCGTTCCGCCCGAGCAGTATCCGCGTCTGCGAGGGGCCGCGGCCCTGGTGGCCGCCCCTTCCTTCGCGGAAAGGGGAGTGGCATGATCCGACGGGTGGCGGCGATGATGGTGATGCTGGCGTTGGTGTCGAGCGTGCGGGCAGAGGCGGCCGTCTCAGAGCGCATCCAGACCTCTGCGCTCAAGGCGGATGTCGACTTGTTCTTTGATCGCGAGGTCGCGGCCCACTTTGCTCCCATTCCGCTGGAGGGTCCGTTGCCAGAGCGGGTCCATGGAGCGATCACCACCGGCGAGTTCTCCTGGGGCACCTACGTGCGGTCGCTCGCCGCCTACGCGGAGACCCGCGGCACAAGGTTGGTGGGCGGGCGCGATGTCGTGGGTCTCATCGCCCGGGTCGGGGTGATCGAATCGGCCAAGGGCAGCAAGGCGTTCTCCCAGCTCTACGCGGCTCTGGCCCTGCGGCACTTTGGCCGGGACCTCATGCAGAACGCCCTGTGGCTTTCCCTTTCCGACGCGGACCGTCTGGCCTGGAAGTCGCTGCTCGACCCCTCGCGTTTCTACGATCCGAAGACGCGACAGGTGATCAACCTGCCTGAGAACTACCTTGGTGTGGCCTCGCGGGTGGCGACTTTGGCGTTTCAGATGGGCGTGATTCAGGATCGGCGGTTCGTCGATTCTCTCCTCGACCGTTCGGCGGAGCCCTTCGCGAAGGGTGAGCTATACGCGGATGACGCGGGCACCACCGGTCGCTACGATCGTTACTCGAACGAGTACGCCCGTTACGTTTACGAGGCGGCCGAAAGCGTGGGCCGGACCGATCTGCTCAAGGCTCTCGAGCCGTCGCTCAAGGTTCAGATGCGCCTGTGGTGGGATCTGGTATCGCCCGATGGGTATGGCTATCCGTGGGGCCGCAGCCTGGGAGTGGTCAGTTATCTGGATACCCTCGAGATCGTCGCCTTCCTGGCCGCTCATCCTGAGTTTCGCCCGGCCCCGATCGAGGACCTGGTCAGCGAATATCACCTGGCCTGGCAGTGGCTGAAGCGCGACTACCGGCCCGAGGCTCACATGCTGTCGGTGTTCGCTCCCGGCCGTGCCAGCTACGCGTACATCTCGAAAGACCGCGAATGGCAGCAGACCGTGGGTTTCTTCGGGAAGGCCCTGATCGCCCAGGATACTCTGGTCAAGGCGCTCGCGAAGGAGAAAGTTGACTCCTTCCCCAAGGTTCCCAACCTGAAAGCGGTGGCACGGTTCGAGTTCTTTCGGCGCGGCAACCGCCCCTCAGGGGTCTGGATTGTCCGGCAGGGCCTGCTGCGTTTCGCCCTGCCTTTCACAACCGGCACCCGCCCGGGCATGTCCGACTACCTGGCCGCACCTCATGGGCTCCCTGGCTTTGCCACCCCGGTCGAGCAGGTGTTTCCCGCGGGCGCCAGCCATTTCGAAATGCCGGATGGGCGAGTTCTGATCGCAGGTGACAGCGCTGACGAGATTGTGACCTCGGAGGACGGCCGGTCGGTGCGCGCCACGTGGCGCCGCTTCGTGATGAAGGGCGGAAAAACCGGCGAATGGGTCGAGCCCGGGTTCGAAGTTTCCGTGGCCTTTCGGATCGACGGTTCGACGCTCCATCGGATCGAAACGCTCACTGCGAATCGGGACCTCACGTTGAAGAGCCTCTCGTGGGTGCTGACGTCCACCGCCACGAAGTATGTGGCGCCCGGCGGGAAGACCGGGCCGCTTCGCCTGTCCGGCCCCGAAGGCGATCTCGAAGTCCGCACGGGAGGCGCGTTGGCACTAACCCAGGCGGTACGTACGCTGGGCGACGAAGTCCTCGGCCGCGCGGCGCGCGGCGCCATCCCCACTCAGGTGGTTCTCTCCGCCGAAGACATCGGCCTCAAAGCCGGCCTCTCCCGAGCGTGGGAGATTTCTCTTTCCGTCTCTGCCCCAAGTAACAAGTAACAAGTAACAAAGGACTCACTCAATGACCACCCCCCTGGCCGAAACCTCGCTGACCCTCGAAAGCTGCGTGGTGCGCGACACCGCCGCGCAGAAGGGGCGCACGCGAACCGTGAGCCCTGGGAAGACTTCGGCAAAACACCTCCACTACGGGCGGATCATCCTCGCCGCCGGCGATCCGTCTCTTTCCTTCGAGACCGGCGCGCAGGAGACGGGTTTGATCGTTCTCAACGGAAGTGCGGTGGTGACGGCGGCCGGAAAAGAGTACGAGATGACCCGCTACGACGGCCTCTACACCCCTCGCGATTGCCGTATCGATGTGCGGGCGGGTGCGGACGGGTGCGATATCGCTGAGATGTCCGCCCCCGTCGACCACGCCTATCCGGTCCAGTTCGTACCCTTCGCGGACGTCCAGAAGGACCCCGGGCTTCACTTCAAGGCCGGAGGGGCCGCGGCGGAGAGAACGCTGAACGTGGTGTTTGGGAAGAACATCCAGGCGGGGCGGCTCATGGCCGGGGTTACTTTCTCGGCCCCCGGGAACTGGACCTCGTGGCCGCCGCACGAGCACGCGGCCCTCGCGGAAGAGGCGTACCTCTACATTGACATGCCGGCGCCTGCGTTCGGGCTTCAGATGGTCTACACGGACAAGACCATTCCGGAACTGGCGGTGGTGGTGCGGGAAGGAGATGTGGTTCTGATGCCCAAGGGATACCACCCGAATGTGGCGGCCCCCGGAGGCTCGATCAATTTCCTCTGGATGATGGCGGCGAACCGGGAGACCGACGATCGGTTGTTCGGTGTCGTGAACGTGCATCCTGATTTCAAGCAGTCGGGCTCGGGCCTCGACGCTGGAAAGGCCAGGTAGTCATGGCAGCAAATGCGACCGTCCCTCACCAGACCTGGAACTGGGCGGGAGTTCCCAAAGAGACGCTGGCGGAGGGAGTGGTGCGCCAGATGATCTACGGCGCCACCCTCATGATCTGTCGTTTGACCTTCGCTCCCGGCACCATCACCACCGCCCACGATCACGTGCACGAGCAGATGACGATCGTCGAGAAGGGGCGGGTCCGTTTCGTGG
>CAZFQH010000100.1:0-10804 GCA_964520805.1 uncultured Acidobacteriota bacterium
CCCAATGGCCCAAGGCCAGGCTTCGCGCTGGCCCAAAGGCCAGGCTTCGCGCTGGCCCAAAGGCCAGGCTGCGCGCTCCCCCAAGGGGAGGCTTCGCGCTGGCCCAAGGCCAGGCTGCGCGCTGGCCAGGCTTCGCGCGGCGACGGCAAGGGATGCGCCGTCGCAATGTTTGATCTCCTTCGCGGTTCTTCTTGGCCTACTGTTCTTGCTGGCCTTGCTGGCCTACGGACCGGACGGGCTACAGCCAGCGCGGAACGCGGGTTTTGTAGGCCGCGTAGGCGGGCCCGAAGATCTCACCAAGAGCGCGCTCTTCGGGGGCGATCTGAAATCGTTGAATGAATGCGGGAAAGAGCGCCACCAGGACGAGGGACAGCGGATGCCCCCGCCAGGCCGCAAAACCCAACAACGCCAGAGTGACTCCGACATACATGGGGTTTCGCGTGCGTCGGTAGATGCCGCTCTCCACCAGCGTTGAGGCGGTTCCAGGCTTGAAGGGATTCACGGTGGTGCGATGACGCCGGAAAGTGACTACACCGGCGAGGGCGACCGAGGCGCCGAGTATCACGAGGCCCCAAGCCAGGAATCTGAGCGCGGGCTGGTGCACCGCCAGGGCGGGGGTCAGCCGCGCCGCGGCAGCCATCACCGCGCCCACGATGAAGGCCACGAGAAGCGGGGGCAAACGGTTTTCGAGGAAATGGCGCGAGCGCATCGTTAGGCGGGGAAATAGCCAGGGATCAGGAGGCCGCGGCGATATGGCCCGCGATGAGTTCGTTCACCACGCGGCCGTGAGTGAGCGGCCCCATGTGGCCGGCCCCCGGAACAAAGTGGGTGCGCCCACGCGGCAAAGCGTTGCCCAGTCGCATCACCACGCGGCGCGCGGCGATTGGAGACAGTTCGCCGCCGATGAAGAGCGCGGGTGCCGCGATCTCAGCATAGGCGAGCGCCGGCGTGCGATCGTGGATGAGCGACCACACCTCATAGAACACCTTGCGGCCGACCCGGAGAAACGACTCGCGGCCCGCCTCGGTCATTCCCCGCCAGGCCCCGGGTCCATTCCAATAGTCGATGAAGGCCTCGAACCAGGCGTCGCTGCCGCCGCGCGCGTAGTCGGTGAAGACCGGATTCTCGGCGGCGCGAGCGAGGTCGGCGAGACCCTCCATATCGTTCGCGGCATGAAGAACTCCGAACGCCACGGGGTCGTACGCAACCAGGCTTCGAATCCGGGCTGGAATCCGGCGGGCAAGAGTGACGGCGAGAAGACCCCCATAGGAATGCCCGACTACATGAACGGGTTCGCCCAGCCCGCTCACCAGGCGCTCGATGACATCGACATCCTGGGCGAGATCGAACGGCTGGTCGTCCGGCCAGAGAGGGTTCTCGCCCGAGCCCAGCAGGTCGGGAGCGAAGACGGCATGGGGGGCGAGGATTTCGCCGAGCCTGCCCCATTGGCGCGACGACATACCGCTGCTGTGAAGCAAAACCACCGGTGTCTTGGAGGACATGGGGCGATTGTGGCACGACCACCCGGCTTCGCTAATCTCCAGGAGCCCTCCGCAAGTCCCACCTGATGCCCTTCCCCTACCTCCCCGGCCAGCGCTGGATCAGCGATACCGAAACCGAACTGGGGCTCGGCTCCATCACCGAGGTCAGCCGGCTGAGCGTCTCCTTGATCTTCCGGGCGACCGGCGAGACCCGGGAATACGCGCGCGGCAACACACCACTGCGCCGCGTCCGTTTTCATGTCGGCGACACCGTCAAGGACCGCACGGGCCGGACCCTCGAGGTCACCTCCGTGGAGGAGCGCCATGGCCTCATCCACTACGGGGGTGCGGACCGCGAGTTGTGCGAGACCGAACTCTCCGATGCCATCAGTTTCTCGAAGCCAGAAGAGCGCCTGCTTATCGGTCAGATCGAAACCCCGGAAACCTTCGCCCTCCGCGTCGAGGCCCTGACCCATCAATATCGCCGCCGAAAATCCGGGGTGCGTGGTTTCGTGGGAGGGCGCATCGACCTTCTGCCTCATCAGATCTACATCGCCTCCGAGGTGTCGAAACGGCTGGCCCCGCGGGTCCTGCTGGCCGACGAGGTGGGCCTGGGGAAAACCATCGAGGCCTGCCTGATCCTCCACCGGCTGATCCTCACCGGTCGAGCCCGACGCGTGCTGATTCTGGTTCCCGACTCCCTCGTTCATCAGTGGCTGCTCGAAATGCTACGCCGATTCAACATCTGGCTGCACGTGTTCGACGAAGCCCGCTGCGCCGCCATCGAAGCGGCCCGGCCCGAAGCGAACCCGTTCGTTGAGGATCAGCTCATCGTGGCCAGTCAGCGACTGTTCACCGGCAACCCGCACCGGCAGGAACAGGCGATCGAGGCGGGTTTCGACGTGCTCGTGGTGGACGAAGCGCACCATCTCGGGTGGAACAAGGACGCAGTGAGCGAGGAGTACGCCACCGTGGAGGCCCTCAGTCGATGCGCCCCGGGGTTACTGCTGCTGACCGCCACTCCCGAACAACTGGGAATGGCCAGCCACTTTGCCCGCCTGCGACTGCTGGACCCCGCGCGCTTCCACGACATGGACGCCTTCCTTCGTGAAACCGAAAACTACAAGACGGTGGCGAAGCAGGCGGAAGGGATCACCGACCGCATCGCCCTGGAGGATCTGCTCGATCGCCACGGCACCGGCCGTGTGATGTTCAGGAACACCCGCGCCACCGTTAAGGGATTTCCGCGCAGGCAGGCCCACTTATGTCCGCTGGAGCGTCCCGCGGACGCCGCCGCTTTCCTGGCTGAACTCGCCGACGAGTTCCGGGCCGATACGTTCCCCACGCCGGCTCCGTACTCTCCGCCTCGATTGGTGGACGACCCGCGCCTCGAGTTTCTGGTGAAGCTCCTCCGCGATGTCGCGCCCGAAAAGGTCCTGCTCATCTGCCGCACCAGGGAGAAGGCGGAGGCCATCGAAGTCACTCTGCGCGAGCGGTTGAGCGTGAAGGCCGCGATGTTCCACGAAGGCCTTTCCCTCGTTCACCGCGATCGGCAGGCCGCGTGGTTCGCCGAGGAGAATGGCGCGAGACTGCTGATCTGCTCGGAAATCGGCAGCGAAGGCCGCAACTTCCAGTTCGCGCGCCACCTTGTGATGTTCGACCTTCCCCTGGAGCCCGAGCTGCTGGAGCAGCGCATTGGCCGACTGGACCGGATCGGTCAACGCGCGGAGATCCAGCTTCACATCCCCTTCGTCAAAGGCAGCGCGCAGGAAGTCCTCGTCCACTGGTATCACACGGGACTTAACGCCTTCGAGAAGAACCTTCACGGCGGTCACGCTCTGCGCGAGCAGTTTGCAGAGCGGGTCCTGGATCTGGCGGCGCGCTTTCACACCCTGGGAACGACGGCTGCGGCCCCCTCGCTTCTGAAACTGGTGTCCGAAACCACGGCGGCCCGCGAAGCCCTGGCTCTGCGTCTCGAGGAAGGGCGCGATCGACTTCTCGAACTGAACTCGTTCCGCCCCGACCGCGCTTCCTCTCTGGTGGAAGAGATCCGCGCTCAGGACAAAGACGAGACCCTCGATGAGTTCATGATGGCGGTGTTCGATCACTTCGCGATTCCTGTACGGGGCCTGGCCCCGCGCACGTTTCAGCTGGGCTCGGCGGGTGTTCTGGCCGACACCTTCCCTGGACTGCCGCAGACCGGCCTCGCGCTCACGTGTGATCGGACGCGCGCGCTCTCGCGCGAAGATCTTCAATTCCTGACCTGGGATCACCCCCTCGTCACCGGGGCCCTCGACGTGATTCTTGGTTCCGAGAAAGGGAACAGCAGCTTCGCCTGGTGGCCGGACACGCGGGTGCAGGCTCTGTATCTCGAAGCCGTCCACGTGCTCGAGTGCGTGGCGCCGCCCCACCTTCACATCGACCGCTTCCTCCCTCCAACTCCCGTGCGTATCGTGCTGGACCATCGAGGCGAAGAGGTGAGCCGAGCGGTCCGCCCGGAGATCCTGCGCGAGGTCCTTGAGCGGGGTGACGCCGCGGTGCTCGAAAGCAAGGAGGTCCGCGAAGACCTGCTTCCCGAACTGCTGCGCAAGTCGAACCGGATCGCCCAGAGCCGCGTGCCGCCGCTGGTGGCAGAGGCGCGGCGCGACATGGCAGCACGGATGGACATCGAGATCGCGCGCCTCCGCGATTTGCAACGGGTGAACCCCAGCGTGCGCGCGGAAGAAGTAGACCAGTTGGTCGAGCAGAAGGCCGCTCTCGACCGCCACCTCGAAGACGCCCGCCTCCGCCTCGACGCGATTCGGCTGATCCAACGCAGCCCGCGTTAACCGGGGGTCAGGAACCGGCGATTGTGGGGGCAGGCCTTGTGCCTGCCCTTCTACTGAAGTCGCAACGTCGCCTGGATTTACGCTCGGCTCAGCGGAGTATCCCCTGCGTGAATCTCAGGTCGCCATCATTTTCTGCCGGCTGAACTCCGAGGATCGCGCACATCAGGTTGTAGACGTGGATGTTCTCGAAGGGCTCAATCAGGCCCCCTGCCCGGACCCTGGGTCCTTGAGCGATGAACAATCCCTGCATCGACTTCAACCTCGCGTCGTATCCGTGGTTTCCGCCGGGGGCGCGCCTTCCCGGCTCACCCCATCTCTCGATCTCCCGATTCGAGGTCACCGACCATCCCTCGGCCGCGATGCCCACCACGGGCGACACCCGCGGGTGGTTGGCGAGACCGTAGACCGCCGGGATCTCGGCGCGTCGATACACAGCGAGCGACGGGTGTTTGCCCTTAAGGGCGTGGTACACCCGTTCCTCATCGCCGTCTTTGGAAGACAGGCCCAGCACGGGCGACCAGTCGATGACGTCCACCGTGCCCAAATCCAGGTAGTCGTCAAGACGGATGACGCGATCCGGACTGGTCGCGGCCATGCCGTGGTCGCTCACCACAACGTAGTTCACCCGCGCGCCCAGCCCCAGCTTCTCCACACCATTCACGAGATCTCCCACCGAGCGGTCGGCCTTCAGCGCCGCCTCGCGCACCTCGGTCGAATCGGGACCGAAACGATGGCCCATCGTATCCACATCGCTGAAGTAGAGAGTCAGAAAGGAAGGGCGCCGCCCCTCGGGCAGAGCCAGCCACTCGAGGGCCTTCTCCACCCGGTCGGCATGGGGCATGTCGTCGTCGAACTTCATCCAGAACGTGGGCAGGCGACCGTTGATCGGCGCTTCGGAGCCGGGCCAGAACATGGCGGCCGCGACCTTTCCCTGCCGCGCCACGGTGTTCCAGATCGGCTCACCGCCCCACCAGCGCGGATCGGTGATGACCTCGCGGTTCGACATCGCAAAACGCCCGGGAAGGTCCGGCGCCGTCATGTTGTTCGAAACGATGCCGTGGTTCGCGAGGCGAAGACCAGTCACCAGAGTGTAGTGATTCGGGAAAGTCTTCGAGGGGAACTGGGGGATCAGTCCCTTGGCGCGCACCCCGCGCTCGGCCAGGCTCGTGAGAGTGGGCGGATGGAAGCGTTCGAAGTAGTCGTGCCGCCAGCCGTCGATCGAGATCAGCACGACGATAGGGTCCTGGGTCTGGGTCTGGACCGGGGCAGGAGCCGCAACCGGGGGTGGAACCGAAGGGGCAACCGACCGGCAGGCCGAAAAAGCCAAGGATAGAACGACGCCAAGGAAGCGATTCACCCCAAAAGGCTACAACTCTTCTGCTCGCCCCCGCACAGACCGGACCGGGGCTCTCTGGCTAATGTCACCCCGGGCGCTCTTAGCCCCTCAAGGAGTCGAATATGAAGATACTGATGGTTCTCACCTCGCACGCCCAGTTGGGCAGCAGCGAAGAGAAAACCGGCTTTGGCCTGGAGGGTTTCGCCACGCCCTATTACATGTTCAAGGATGCGGGCGCCGCCATCATTCTCGCGTCCCCCGAGGGGGGCGAGCCTCCGATCGACCCAAGAGAGGACAACCCAAGCCCTCGAACCGAGATCGTCATGCGCCTGCGTAACGATGCCGCCGCGCAGTTGGCCCTGGCTGACACGGTGAGGCTGCGCGACATTCTGGTTGATGACTTTGACGCGGTGTTCTATGCGGGCGGGCTCGGGCCCCTGTGGGACCTGGCGAACGACAACTCATCCATCAAGCTGATCGAGCAGATGCTCCGCGCGGGAAAGCCGGTGGCCGCGGTCGGTCACGCGGTGGGAGTCTTCCGCTACGCCACCTCGGAGCCCGATGGGGCCTCGGTGGTGGACGGGAAGGCCGTCACCGGCTTCAGCAATACTGAAGAGGAGGCGATGGGACTGACCAACGTCGTCCCGTTCCTGGTGGAGGATATGCTCAGGCGCGCCGGCGGCAAGTACACGAAGGCCGAGGATTGGCAGCCGCAGGTGGTCTCCGACGGAGCGCTCATCACCGGGCAGAACTCCGCCTCTTCCGAGCTCGCCGCGAAGGTCTTGATGGAGAAGGTGAGCTTCTTCTCCGCGGCGGGGTTTGTTCGCTCCATCCCCTGGAACACCGCGGTTTAGCGACGAATCACCGAGCCCCTTCGACCGGAATACCCTCGTCGGACTCAGGGACCGCCCTTCGACCGAAAAACGGTGGCTGAGGGTGCGCCGTTCTCCCACACGGTCGAAGCCACCGTCGCCGTGGTCCCTTCGACCGGGATGCCATCGTCGGACCCAGGGACCGTCACTTGAATCCCTGCGTCCAAGCCGGACCTCGAAATGTTGGCCGAGGGTTACGGGCCAGCTAGGCAGCGACCCAAGTGCACGCACGAAGGTTGGGTCATCAACACCAACCTCAAGGGCCACTGCTTCGGCGATCTTGGCGATCTTCTCAGTCCGCTTGACTCCTCTCAGGAGCGCCTGCAAACCTGATCCTCTGAACTCCCCTCAAAGAAAAGGCCAAAGACAACCCAGGATGAGAATAAGAACTGAGTCGATCCGCCGAGACACGTTGGTCACCGTCCTGGCCGCCTTGTGTTTCATCCTTGCCGGAAGCGCCGAAGGCGCCGCGACGGGCAAGTACAAGATCGGTGACCGCGTGGAGTGCGACCCGTCCCAGATCGGCCAGTTCAAGCCGGGGACGATCGTCGACTACCCAAAGAATGAGACCGATCGCTCGGGCAGGTTCTTCTATGTGCTCCTGGATGGAAGCAACATCACCGAGGGCTATCTCTGCATGGCCACCCACATGCGCGCCCTGGGCGTTGCGCCGACGGCCGCACCCCCGACTGCCGCACCGCCCGACGCCTCACGCCAGCCTGATCGTCGGGAAGATCAGCCGGGTGCTCGGAACCAGTCCGAGAAGTTCAAGCCGGGCGATCGCGTTCAGTGTGATGCCGCGCAGATAGGCGCTTGGAAAGCGGGCGTGGTGATGCACTACCTTCAGACCGATCGATATCGGGATGCGAACGGAGGGTATTTCCGGGTGCGGCTCGACAACACGCGCGGACTCGCCAGCGCCTTCGATCCCGGCGGCCAGGTTTGCATGGCCAGGTTTATGAGGCCCTACAACGATGGCTACCAGGAGAAGGCCCCAGGCGACCGGCGCCGCATCGGCGATCGGCTCGAGGCCCAGACCTATGCCGGCAACTGGCTTCCCGCCCAGATCGTCGCCGCCCTCGGCGACTTCTTCACCGTCCGCTTTGACAATTACGACAGCACTCACGACGAGACGGTCGACGCGGTGCGCTTGCGAACGACCGGAACCGGGGCGTCCGCCCAGACCGTTCCCCTGACCATTCCCTTGACCATTCCTATGAGCGGCGGGATTCCCGCGATACCCGGAACGGCCTGGAAGATGGATTTCGGAATCAAGCACGGCAATGTGCAGCGCATCCTGTTCTGCAAGAGCGGACGTTGGGAAGTCGTCAGCTCTCAACTCGGCTCGGTGGCCCTGATGGGACGGTACCGCGTGTCGGGCAGCACGCTGGCCCTCACGGGCGACGGCAAGACCACGAACTACAGAATCAGCAAGAGCGACGTGGGTCTGTTGTTGACGGGAGGGAGCCAGGACATGAGGCTCTACGAGCCCGTCTCCACGGAGTGTAAATAGCGAACCCCGCGGGGCCCTCTTCGCCAAGCGAACACCGAGGCCGCGATCAACGAGGTCCTTCAAGGACCAGCGGACGGGCTGACGGTGCTACGCTTAATGGGGAGAATCGCATGTCCAGCAAAACCCCACCCGAGCCAGGCTCTACCCCGGTCGCCGACCGCATCCGGCAGCGCCTGATCAAGGCGGGCCGCCGGTTTCACGCGAACGATAACGTCTCCGCTTTCATCGAGGAAGGCGAACTCGACCAGCTGCGGGTCGAAGTCGAAGCGAAAATAGACGGACTCCTCCAGGCTTTGGTCATCGACACCGAAAGCGACCACAACACCCAGGACACCGCGAAGCGCGTGGCCAAGATGTATCTGCTGGAAGTGTTCGCCGGGCGCTATCACCCTCAGCCCAAGGTCACGGAGTTCCCGAACGTCTCGCACCTGAACGAACTGATGATCGTGGGTCCCATCACGGTGCGCAGCGCCTGCTCTCACCACATGTGCCCGATTCTCGGGCGCATCTGGGTGGGGATCATGCCCAACGAGCATTCGGCGCTGATCGGCCTTTCGAAGTACGCCCGCCTCGTCGAATGGGTGATGACACGGCCGCAGATCCAGGAGGAGGCGATCAATCAACTGGCCGAACTCCTGCAGGACAAGATGCAGCCGGACGGCCTCGCCATCGTCATGGAGGCGGACCACTATTGCATGCAGTGGCGGGGCGTCAAAGACATGGAAGCGCTGATGACCAACAGCGTGATGCGGGGTTCTTTCCTCAAGGACCCCGACCTGCGAAGGGAATTCCTGTCCCTGCTCGCCAATCGGAAGACATAGAAAGAAACAACATGCTGGTACGACTTCTTTACGCGAGCCGTTCCATCGCCGAGATCGACGACGCTCTGCTGAGCGCCATCATGGAGCGTTCGGGCCGATACAACACCGAATACGGCATCACCGGCCTTCTTTGCTCGTACCCCCAGGGCCAGGTCTTCCTGCAAGCCCTCGAAGGCGGCCGCGAGGCGGTGAACTCCCTCTACGGGAACATCCTGCGCGATCCCCGGCATCGCGAGGTCACGCTTTTGCACTACTCGGAGATCAACGAGCGGATGTTCTCGGGCTGGCGCATGGGCAGCGTGAATCTGAGCCGGGTGAATCTGGGCAGCATCCTCCGCTTTTCGGAGAAGCCCGTGCTCGACCCCTTCACGCTGTGCGGCCAAACCGCGTTGAAGCTGCTTCAAGAGCTCACAGGCACCGCCGCCATCACCAGCCGCGACTGCGCTTAGTCGGAGCTCGTCCATTTCGGCCGCCGTCCCGTCCATTCTTGTGGACGAACGCGGATAACATCGGCAACATTCTGCGACGTTTTCGCCCTTCCCCTCAGAGGAGTTTCCTGATGTCCCGTGTCCGCCTTTACCGGCTCGCCCTTGTAGCCCTTCTGAGCGCTCTGCCGCTGCTCCAGCCGGGCCCCCTCTCGGCCCAACCCGCACCCTCGGCCTCGCTGACCGCGGCCGACTATGCACGCGCGGAGAAGTTCCTGGCCCCAACCCTGACTCCCTTGGTGGTAGGCGGCGCCGTGAGCCCCAGCTGGCTGCCCGACGATCGATTCACCTATCGCAGCGTCTCCGCGGCGGGCACGGAGTTCATCCTGGTGAATCCGATGAAGAAGACGCGCGCCCGCGCCTTCGATCACGAGAAACTCGCGGTCACCCTCGGCGCCGCGGCCGGCGGCTCTTTCAATCCCACGAAGTTCCCGTTTCAGAGCATCGAGCTTTCGACCGACGGAAAGTCAGTGTCGTTCGACGTGGAGGCGAAGCGGTGGTCCTGCGACGTCAAGGGTCTCGTTTGCCAGTCGACGGGCGCCTCCACGGGTGAACGGCCGACCTTCGGTCGCGGAGGCGCGGCCGCGGGACGGGGCGGGGCGAACAACAACGCAGTCACGTCGCCCGATGGCAAGAAGGCGGTCTTTATCAAGGACTGGAACCTCTGGATGCGCGACGTCTCCAGCAAAGAGGAAAAGCCTCTCACCACCGACGGCCTGAAGCACTTCGGCTACGCGACCGATAACGCGGGGTGGCGAAAGAGCGACCGGCCGATTGTGTTGTGGTCACCCGATTCCAGGAAGGTCGCCACGTTCCAGCAGGACGAGCGGAACGTCGGCGAGATGCATCTGATCGAACCGAAGGCGGGGCACTCGGTACTGACGTCGTGGAAATATCCCCTGCCCGGCGACGAGGTGGTGGCGATGCTGCACCGCCTGGTGATCAGCGTCGACGACGCCTCGCTGGTCCGCTTCAGGATGGGGCCCGACTTCCATCTCGCGATGCTCGGCGACGACTTCTCGGTGAGCGACATGATCTGGAGCCCGGACGGCGCCCGTCTCGCCTTCGTCTCCACGGCGCGCGACCACAAGAAGGCGACGGTTCGGATCGCGGACACGATCACCGGAGACGTGAAAACGCTGTTCGAGGAATCCGAGAAGACTCACTTCGAGTCGCAGGCCGGCTGGCGGATTCTGTGGGCCACGAACGAGATCATCTGGAACTCGCAGCGTGACGACTGGAGCCACCTCTACTTGTACGACCTCAACACCGGCGCGCTCAAGAACCAGATCACGTCGGGGCCGGGCCCGGTCACCTCAATCTCGCGAGTGGACGAGAAGACGAGGATGATTTATTTCGCCGCCAATGGCCGCGAGGCGGGGCAGGATCCTTACTTCTCGCACTTCTACCGGATCGGCCTCGACGGAAAGGGCTACACATCGCTCACCCCGGATGATGGCCACCACAA
>CAZFQH010000101.1:0-9176 GCA_964520805.1 uncultured Acidobacteriota bacterium
CTCATGGACCCCGTCACTCTGGGCTACCTCGGCAGCGCCGCGCTCACCATTGGCCTCCTGGCCGCCTACTTCGGAGGTCTGGACAAGGAGACGCTGGAGCGGCAGACCTCGCTCTTCGCCAACCTGATGATTTTTTCGCTCATCGTGGGCTTCATGTGGCTCGCGGCCCGGAAACGCGTGGCGGTCTACGAGACTTTCGTGGAAGGTGCCAAGGAGGGCTTCTCGGTGGCGGTCGGAATCATTCCCCATCTGGTGGCCATGTTGGTGGCGATCGGTGTGCTGCGAGCCAGTGGTGTGCTCGACCAGATGCTCGACACCGTCCGCTTGATGGTGGCGGCCATAGGACTCGACGGGCGCTGGGTTGACGCGCTTCCGGTGGCGCTCATGCGCCCGCTCTCCGGCAGCGGCTCGCGCGGCCTCGTGATCGAGACCATGAAGACGCTCGGCCCGGACTCGTTCGCGGGCCGGCTGGCCTGCATCATTCAGGGGAGCACCGAGACCACGTTCTACGTGCTGGCCGTGTATTTCGGCTCGGTGGGGATCAAGAACACCCGGCATGCCATCGCCTGCGGGCTGATCGCCGAGTTTGCCGGATTCCTCGGAGCCGTCGCGGTCTGCTACTTGTTCTTCGGGTAGCTAGTGGCTTCCAAGAAGGGGTTCGCCACCTTCAACGTGCCGTACTTCCGGCCGTCCTGAATCGAGGAAGAAGGGACCCTCAGCCTCGCTCATGCATCTCCTCGTGGGGGATTTGCTCTTTGGCCATAGCCTGAAGCAGCCCGCGGGCCAGTCGTAGATGTCGCGGATAGCGCTCAGCCGGCGGTCCCGACCCAGATGTTCCCCTCGCGGTTCTCGAACAGGGCGCGCACCACGTCGTGGGCGAGACCATCGCGCCGCGTCTACCGACGCGTGCGTCCCTCATCCCAGGAGATGAGGCCGCCTCGTCGGCTGGCGATCCATAGCGTGCCTGCAGGATCCTCGACCACGCTCCACACGTGGACGGTTTCGAGACCGGCACCGGAGACGAGGGACCACGCAGCCGCCTTCGAACGCATCCACAGGCCCTGCCGCGTTCCCACCCAAAGGCCCCGTCAGCGTCCTCGATGGTGTCGCCAATTGCTTCAGGGAGCAACTCCCCGGTACGGCCTGAGAGCCGGACTGCCTCGAATCGCACGCCGCCGAAGGTGACGGCCCCTCCGAACGTCGACATCCACAAGTAGCCGTGAGAGTCCTGGGAGATACGATTCACCGAGGAGTGGGGCAGACCCTCGATTGTCCAGATGAGCGAACTCACAGCAGGACCCTCCAGATCCTGGAGCGTAGCACGGCCCCGCTGCGGTCCGCGGCGGGACCTTGGTGTCACCGCCCTTGGGCCGCCCCCTTCACTACCGTGACCGTCACACTTGACGGGTACTGGGTGGAGTGGTGGAGGGTGTTCCGCGCTACTGAACGGCTCCGAGGTAAATACCAGGATGTCGGCGCGCGCTTCCATTTTCCGCTGATCGAACGAGCCGGCCTGGATCGCGTTCCCAGTGCAGCAGACGTTGCCCCCGTAGGAGGGCACGGGGTTCATGGGATCGTAGGCAAAGGTATCCGGCAGGTTCTTCGCGGACGGGGAGACCACGAGGGCGCCATCGCCATAGAGGCTGTTGGCCTTGCCCCCGCTCGATAGATAGAAGGTCAGGGGCGAGGCCCCCGCGGGCGGCCAGGTCTTGGAGGTCTGCCACTGGTTGCTCCCCATCGTGAAGTACGTGACTTTCGGCAACCTGTCGACCCGGGACTCCTTGTCGCCTTTCAGGAACTTGTCGAAGAAGCCGTAGACGATCTCGTTGTAGTCGAGCCGAGCGTCGCCCATACTTCGCTCCCCAACGATGGTGTTCTCGGTAGCGCGGGTGAACGCGCAATGAACCACCGGGGCGATCACCGCCCACTGCTGGTTCGCGACCTGCGGGCTCGCGTTCTTCCGAACGTGGTTGAACATGGCGAGGTTCGGCCCCACCGAAACGTCGTACCAGGACATGAACCAAAGGCCGGGCACGTCGAGTTTCAGATTGTCGTGCCACAGGCCGCCCTTGTACCAGGCGGGATCGTTGGGGGCCCGCTGGATCATCCGGCCGCCGGTGGGCACGGGCATGCTGTCAGCGAAGACTCCGTGGGGCCCGTCGATGGCCTTGTAGATATCCTGGACCGGCAGATGGCGCAGAGCCTTGTCCCAGTCGACGGGAGGCAACTGTTGGGCGAGGTCGAAAGACTTCGACGCGCGAATCAGATCCTCGCGCGAGTATTCGGCGGGAACATCGGACGCACCTGGTTCTGCTCGCTATAGAGCCACGCGATGAAGAGCATCTGCACGGCACCGCCGCGATACCAGTTGCCCTGCTCGAAGTAGGGAGCCACGCGGCCCACCCCCGCCCCAAAGCCCTGGACATTCATGGCCGCGAACGCCGGATGTCCTTGGGCGGCCACCGCCATCTGCCACTCCGCGGTCGAAGAACAGCCGGTGGCGCCCACCTTGCCGTTCGACCAGACCTGGCTCTTCATCCATTCGAGAGTGTCGACGCCGTCGGTGGTCGGGGGCCGAGGATGTCGTAGTTCCCCTCGGAGAAGAAGTGGCCGCGCTCGTTCTGAACGACGTAGGCGTAGCCGCGTTTCACGGCCGTGAGGGCGGTGGTGAGGTCCGAGGGCACTCCGTTCTTCACGTCCCAGAAGTTGAAGTTGTACGGCGTCTTTGAGAACACGATGGGGACCGGACCTGGGGCGTTCTTCGGTCGGTAGACATCGGTGGCGAGGCGCACGCCGTCCCGCATGGGGATCAGCAGTTTGCGTTCGACGATCGCAACTGACTGAAGTTCGGCCTCGGTGTCGACCCGCTTCTGCTTGTCCGCGGCTGACATGGGTGCGGGCTGGGCGAGAGCGGAGGTTGGGAGAAAGAGGCCAAAGGCCACGAAGGCGAGCGCGGTGGTGAATCGTGTTTTCATGGTGGGTGCTTTCCTGGTGCTACTTCTGGAACGTTCCGCGCTGGGTCTTGCCGCGGACGGGATAGGCTGGACGAGCCGCCTTCTTCGTGGGGTTCTTCTTGAGCTCGGCCAGGACGACCTCGATCGCTTTTTCGAGTTGCGGATCGCGGCCGGCGATGACATCGGCGGGGGTTTGTTCGACCTCGAGGTCGGGGGCGACACCTTCGTTCTCGACGATCCAGCCTTCCTCCTCCGTCCATATCGCGAGGTTGGGAGCGGTGATGTTGCCCCCGTCCATCAAAACGGGGAAGCCGAGGATGCCGACGAGTCCGCCCCAGGTGCGCTTGCCGATGAGCGGTCCCACCCCGAACTTCCGGAACATCCAGGGCAGGAGGTCACCGCCGGAGCCCGCGGTCTCGTCGATGATCATGGCCTTCGGCCCCTGGATCGAGGCGAAGGGCGTTTTCAGATCGGCGCCGTAGCGCATCGCCCAGTTCGCGATGAAGGGACGGCGCAGGATGTCGATGTAGTAGTCGGCGACACTACCGCCGCCGTTGAAGCGCTCGTCGATGATCACGCCTTCCTTGTGTACCTGCGGATAGAAGTAGCGCTTGAAGTAGGCGTGGCCTTGCTGGGCGGTGTTGGGCACATAGACATAGGCCACCTTGCCGCCGGTCGCTTTGTCCACCTTCCTCAGATTGCCCTCGACCCAGTCGCGATTGCGCAGGGCGCCCTCCTGCGCGATCGGAACCACGGCGACGGTGCGAGACCCCGAGCCGTCGGGGTTGGGGCCGAGGGTGATCTCGACGATCTTGCCGGAGGTGTTTTCGAAGAGGCTGTAGAGGTTGGTGGGCGGACGCAAATCCCGACCGCCGACCGAAAGCAGGTACTCGCCGGCCTTCGCATTGACCCCGGGTTCGGTGAGCGGCGCTCGGAGCTGCGGATTCCAATTGAGACCGCCGAAGACCTTCTTGATTCGATAGCGACCGTTGGCGAGTTCGTAGTCGGCGCCCAGAAGTCCACCCGGCACCACCTTCGCCTCCGCGCGGACGTCGCCGCCGCCGACGTTGTGGTGTCCCACCGCCAGTTCGCTCGACATCCACTGCATCAGCCGGTTCAGATCCGGGCGGCTCGCCACGTGGGGCAGGAAGGCCGCGTACTTCTCCTTCTGCATCGCCCAGTCGACGCCGTGCATGTTGGGCGCGTAGAAGTAGTCTCGGTTGATCCGCCAGGCTTCATCGAAGATCTGCTTCCATTCGGCGCGCGGGTCGACGCGCACCTCAATGCCGTCAACCGCCAGTTTGCCCTCGGCCGGTTCCGCCCGCTTGCCCGATCCGACAATCGCCCAGTTCTCGCCGTTTTGATAGAGGAGCTTCTTGCCGTCGGCCGAGATCACATAGTTGTTGGCCTCGGCGACGATGACTTCGTTCTTTCGGGTGGTCAGGTCGTAGCGGTTGAGGGAGGTCTTACCGTCGACCCGCTTCAGGTAGAAGACCTGTCCTTCCGTGCCGGTCTGAAGACTCCTCAAATCGGCGGCGACGATGGGCAAATCGAGGATCCGATATTCGAGACCTGCGAAGTCGATACGGAACGGGTCTTCTTTCTTTTCAGGCTTGGCCCCATCGCCCTTCGGGGCCGACGCCGGGGTCGCGGCCGGCGTGGCCTGAGGCTTCTCGTCGGCCCGGGCTTCTTCCTTCTTATCTGCCGCCGCCTTCTCCTCGTCGCTCTCTTTGGCGAGCGGTGAGGGCAGGTCGTTGCGGAGCACGGCGAGATAGACCGCGGAGGTCGCATTCATGTCGGCGTTCGACTGCGCGAACCAGTCCTTCACGGGGCCTGCGTCGGTGGACCCGAGGAAGAAGAGGTACTTGCCACTCCGATCGAAAGCCGGGCTTTGGACGTCGATCAGACCATCGCTCACCTGGAACGATTTCGTCTGCTCGGTCGAATAGGCGAACACGGTTGTGATTCCGGCCTCGTTGTCCATGGCGTACGCGAGCCACTTCGAATCGGGCGCCCATGAGTAGCGGAGGACGTTGACGGGGCTGTAGGTGGGCTGCTGCGCGACCTTCTTTGATACTCCGGACTTCACGTCAAGCCAATAAACGCTCTGGGAGTTGTCGTAATAGGCGATTTTCTGCGAGTCCGGTGACCACATCGGGCCTTCGTAGAAGCCCTCGCCCACAACCTTGATGGCTCGCGGCACCGTTTTGCCATCCTGTCCGCCGATGTAGAGCTGATACTCGCCCGACGTGTCGGAGAACCAGGCCACGGACTTGCCATCGGGAGACCAACCAGGCGAACGGTCGTGAGCGGCCACACTCGAAGTGAGGTTCCGCACGTCGCCCTTTTCACCGGGAACCGTGACGATCTCGCCACGGAAACCGAAGGCGGCCCGCGCTCCCGTGGGGGAGAGGGCGGCGTCCCGGACAAAACGCGCTCCTTTGGCGAAGCGAGGTCTGGTCTCACGTAAGTCGGAAGCCACCGTGATCGCGAGGGCACGGCTTACCCCGGTGGAGGGCTCTAGAAGGTGGAGGACACCCGCCTGCTCGTAGACGATCTTCCCGTCGCCCGCGGCTGCGTTGAGAACGGGGAAGTCATCGTGTCGGGTGATCTGGCGGACCTGCTTCGTTTTGGTGTCGAAAGCGAAGACATTGAACTCGCCCGCACGGTCCGACCGGAAGTAGACGGTTTCCCCTATCCACATCGGGTCGGTGTCGTTCGAGCGTCCAGCCGGCTGGGGAAGGGTCTGCGTGCCGTGGCCCTCCCGGTTGTAGAGCCAGAGGGTCGAGGTGGTCCCGCCCCGATAGGACTTCCATTGCAGGTGGCGCCCCGCGATGGGGTTGTAGGCGATCCGCGATCCGTCGGGAGAGTAGGTGGCACGGGCCGCGTTCGGAATCGGCAGAGCCTCCTCCATTCCTCCACCGAGCGGGATCGTGAACAGCTGGGCATAGCGGGTGGTGAAGGTCGCGCGCTGCGAGGTGAAAAGCACGGCCTTCCCATCCGGTGTCACCGCCTGGACCACATCCGCGTTCGGGTGATAGGTGAGCCGGGTGGGCGCGCCCCCGGTGACCGGGATTGTGTAGACGTCGATGTTGCCGTCGTATTGAGCGCTGAACGCGATGGTTCGGCCATCCGGGGAGAAGACAGGATTCGACTCGAGGCCATCATCGGCGGTCAGCCGCTGAACGTTCGCACCCTGGTGGTCGGACACGAAGAGGTCGCCCGCATAGATGAACGCGAGATGGGTTGCGCTGATCGCGGGCTGGGTGAGGAGCTTGGTTTCACCTGGATCCGCGGTGCGTCCGACCCTTGGATTCAATAGGAACAGAAGGCAGAGAGCGGCCGTGAAGGAGAACAATCGCAGTGGGCGCATGAGACCTCGGGGAGTGATGTTTTGGAAACCGACTTGCTGGCACGGACTCTACCGCGCCCGGCGATCGCTGATTCGGCCGGGCGATAGACTCCGCAGATGTTCATTCGACCCGTCATGGCATTTGTAGTCGCCACCTTGTCCGCACTCCCGACCCTGGCCGGAGCGGCGCCGAAGAAGGCGCGGAACGTGATTCTTTTCATCGCCGATGCGGGCGGGATCCCCACGCTCAATGCGGCGAGCTGGTACGGACACAACGCGCCTTTGAAGCTGCACGTACAGAGCTGGCCGCACGTGGGCCTGAGCGACACCTCTCCGGCGCGCGGTTTCGTGGCCGACTCCGCGAGCACCATGACCGCGATCATCACCGGACAGAAAACCCAGAATGGCGTTATCAGCCAAGGGCCCGAGGCGGTGCGAGGCAAATCGGATGGTCGCCGGCTGAAGACCATCCTCGAGTACGCCGAGCAGCGCGGACTGAAGACCGCCGTGGTCACCGACATGCCCATCGTCGATGCCACACCCGCGGCCTGCTACGCGAGTGCCAACGATCGTTCCAAAGGGGCGGAGATCTTCGCCCAGGCCTTCGAACCGCGTTTCGGCGATGGCGTGGACGTGCTGATCGGCGCCGGACGTGCCGGAATCGAGAAACAGCTGGCGGCCGCGGGGAGCAGCCTTGGGGCGCTAGAAGCGCGGCATCGGCGAGCGATCCATCCGACCCTGGAGGCTTCGACCGCCGAACGAGGGCGGGTGATCGTCGTGAGCGAACGTGTCGATGTGCGCGCGGCCACGATGCGGGCGCTCGACGAGGTCGAGAAGAGCGCCAAGGGGTACTTCCTCATGGTTGAGTGGGACACCCACACCCACGAACCTAAGATCGGGATCGAGGCCATGGTGGCCTTTGACAAGCTGATCAAGGAGGTTCAGGCAAGAGTGAAACTCGATGACACACTTCTGCTGTTTACCGCCGATCATTCGTTCGCGCTGCGCACCCGAGGCGAAGGATCCGAGGGGCAGCTTCTGGCCGGCTACGACGAGTGGAAGGCGGCGGGTGGGGCCACGAATCAGCCGATTCGCCTGAAGTCGGTGCTGGTTGACAATTCCCATAGTGGGGAAGAGGTGGCGACGATCGCCATCGGCGCGGGCTCGGAGCGGGTCAGCGGCTTCTTTCCGAACACGAGGCTTTTCCACATCATGCTCGAAGCCTGGGGATGGAAGCCGGATCCTGATGCTCCGAAACGTTGATCGGACGATCCCCTTTCCTCGCCGCCTCGGAACCACGACCCTGGAGATGACGAAGTCATGACCCTTGACCGATATGGACTCGAGATGAACGGCTCCGCCGAAGCGATCAGACACTACGACCGCGCGGTTCACCACCTCTTGCGGTTTCAGCCGGAAGTGGTCACTTCTTCCGAAGCGGCGTTTGTGGCCGATCCCGGCTGCGTGATGGCAAAGGTTCTCCGCGCATACGTGGGTGCGATGTCCAGCGAGTGGCCCGACACCCTGGCCGCCGGAGAGTTGGTGGCCGGAGTCGCGGGAACGAATGACCGCGAGAAGGCCCACCTGTGCGCGATCTCGTCGTGGGTCGAGGGCGATATGTTCGCCGCCGGGCGCACCCTCGATTCGATCCTCTCGGATCATCCTCGGGACCTTCTGGCCCTGGCCGTGGGCCATCAGGTGGACTTCCTCACCGGCGACGCCCGGAATCTGCGCGGGCGTGCCGAGAGGTCGCGGCCGGCGCTCTCCGCTCAGGATCCAGACGCGGCTTTCCTGGACGGCATGTGGGCGTTCGGCCTTGAGGAGTGCGGTGACTACGCGCGATCAGAAGAGGCCGGCCTGCGCGCGGTCGCAGCGAACGCGGACGACGTCTGGGGCATTCACGCGGTGGTTCACACCTACGAGATGCAGGGCCGTGTGCAAGACGGTATTCGCTATCTCGAGACCCGCCGCCAAAACTGGATGGAGGGCACGTTCCTCAATGTTCACAATGGCTGGCACCTCGCGATCTATCGGCTGGAGCTGGAGGATCAGGCGGGCGCTCTCGCGATCTACGACGAAATGATCCACAACGAGCGGTCCGCGGGTGTGGCCATGGAGATGCTGGATGCCTCCGGCCTCCTCTTTCGGCTGTATCTCGATGGCGTCGACACCGAACGGCGCTTCGAAGCGCTGGCCGATGCGTGGGTAAAGAAAGACCCGCTTCCCTGGTATGTCTTCAACGACCTGCATGCGGTCATGGCTCTTGTGGGAGCCGGCCGGCAAGCGGAGGCGGAGGCGGTGGTCAAGCGTCTGGAGGAGTTCGCGGCGGGTACCTCTGGGTCTTCGGCGAATCGGATCATGGTGCGCGGGGCCGGCCTCGCCGCTGCGCGTGCGCTTGCCGCCTTTGGTCGCGGCGACGACCGCGAGGTGATTGATCAACTGGCTCCGCTGCGCCACCATCTGTCGGTGTTCGGCGGCTCTCATGCCCAGCGCGACGCTTACCAGAGGACGCTTCTGGCCTCGGCGATCCGGTCGGGGGAGAGAGAGCTCGCTTCGCTGCTGCTGGACGAACGGCTCGAAGCCCGCCCGTCGAGCGTCTGGGCCCGGGCCTCGCGCGCCCGATTGGCGCGGAAGACCGGAAACACCGCGGCCACAGCCGAGGGCTTGGGGCGGACGTAGGGGCAGGCCCCCTCCTACACCCCGCGGCGAATCGCGCGGGCCGCGATCAGGTCAATCAATCGCGGGGCGAAAAGTCGGACGATGCGGCCGAGCTTCCCTCGAAGTGAGGTGATCAGCAGGCGCTGACGGCGTTCCATGGCCGAGACGATGAGGACGGCGCATTCGTCGGCGGGCATGGCCACGCGCTCGGC
>CAZFQH010000101.1:9186-10794 GCA_964520805.1 uncultured Acidobacteriota bacterium
GCGATGGTGCTGTCGGCGACCGGCTTGCCGTCCGGCCCGTCGGCGCGGACGTGAATTTCGGATTGCACGAAATCCGGAGCGATCATGGTGATGGTGACTCCGCTTTCCGCGAGTTCGATCCGCAGCGATTCGAAGAGGCCGAACACCGCGTGTTTGCTGCCCGAATAGGCCGTGCGCAGCGGCACACCGGTGAGTCCCGCCACCGAAGCCACCACCACGATCCGGCCCATCGCTTTCTTAAGGTGGGGCAGGGCTTCGTGAGTCAGGTACATCGGGCCGAGATAGTTGAGGCGCATCAGCTTCTCGAAGACGCTGGTGTCGATCATGGCGTCGAAGCGAGCGTTCATTCCGCCACCTGCGTTGTGGATCAGGACGTCGATCCTTCCCGCGGCCTCGACGGTGCGTCGAATGAGATCGCGACACTGGCCTTCGTCGGTGACATCGGTGGGAAAGACGAAGGTTATAGCCCCCAGGGCACGGCACTGAGCCTCGACCGCGTTCAGTGCCGCCTGGTCGCGCGCGGCCAGAACGAGGGTGGGCTTCTGGGGAGCGAGGGCAATCGCCAGCGCCTTCCCGATACCCTGGGAGGCGCCAGTGAGAACGATGACCTGGTCGGTGAATTCAGGCATTGGGACCTGCCTACTCCTTCGCCTTCGCGGCTGCGGTCGCGCCCGGCCCAAAACCCGGGGCGCGGTATGTTTCACGCCCGTTCATTACCGTCAGTAGAACGCGCGTTTCGAGGATCGCCTTCGGCTCGCCCTTTGTGATGTCCCGGGACAAAACCACGAAATCCGCCAAGAGGCCGGGAGCGATTCGACCGAAGTCGTTCTCATTGAAGCCGGCGTAAGCGCCATCGGCCGTGAAGTGGTGGAGCGCCTTTTCGACCGTGATGCGCGATTGCGGCTGCCAGCCGCCCTTCGGGGTGCCCGAAGGCGTTTCGCGTGTGACCGCGCAGTAGATCCCCTTCAAAACCTCCATCGAGAACACCGGCCAGTCGCTGCCAAAGGTCTGGATGGCGCCGGCGTCGTCTATGGCCTTGAACGCCATCGCGCGTGCCGCCCGGTCAGGCCCGAGGACCGAGGCATAGGCGCCGAGGGTGTTTTCGTCCGGATTGGCGAAGAGGGCCTGAGTCGAAGCGATCACTCCGAGGGGGCGAAAGCGCGCGATTTCCGCGAGCTGCGGAACTTCCACGTGCTCGACCCGGTGACGGCGGCCCGAGGTTCCGTTGACCCGCGCCGCGTGTTCAAACGCATCGAGGGTGGTGCGGATCGCGCGGTCGCCGATCGCGTGGATGAAGAGTTGGAAGCCGTCCCGGTCGAAGGTTGCGACCCCGCGCTTCAGTTCGTCGGGGGTGTAGTTGGGAATGCCGGTGCCGCCTCCGCCGACGTAGGGGTCGAGCATCCATGCGGTCTTCGCCTCCACGACGCCGTCATCGAGAGCTTTGATCGCCCCGAATCGGAACCCCGGATCCGCGAAGCGGGCGCGAAGGTTCTTGTAGCGAGCGAGGGTGGCGGAGTCTGGATCGGCCTGGAAGGGGAGAGCGTTATAGAAGCGCAGCTTGAGACCGCCCTCTTTGATCACGCGCTCGTAGGTGGGCAGGTCCGCGAG
>CAZFQH010000102.1:0-5018 GCA_964520805.1 uncultured Acidobacteriota bacterium
CCATATTCTCGCCACCGAGAGGCACGAAGCCCGCCGTATCGATCACCAGCTCCGCGGACGAGCGGGCCGCCAGGGAGATATCGGGTCGTCGCGCTTCTACTTGTCCCTCCAGGACGACCTCATGCGGATCTTCGGGTCCGATCGCATCAGCGGCCTGATGCTGAAGCTCGGCATGGAAGAGGACATGCCGGTCGAACATCCCATGGTGTCGCGATCCATTGAACGGGCCCAGCGACAGGTCGAGGCGCAGAACTTCGCGGTCCGCAAACACCTGCTTGAGTACGACGACGTCATGAACAAACAGCGGGTGGCCATCTACGGCACGCGCCGCATGATCCTCGAGGGCAAAGAGACCCGCCAGTGGCTGCTCGACCTTTCCGAGGATGTGACCGATTCGTTCCTCAACAACGCTCTCGATCCCAAAGTCTCAACCGAGGGGGCGAATCCCGAAGGCCTTTCGATCATGCTGCGGGATACCTTCGGCCTTGACGTGCCGGTCGAAGAGATCAACGGCACCGCCCAGACCGAACTCGCCACCTCTCTCAAGACCCGGGCCCGGGCGATCTACGAGGCGAAAGAGCAGCAAATCGGGCCGGAGCTAATGCAGTTCCATCAGAAGGTGCTCCTGCTTCAGATCGTCGACGCGCAGTGGAAAGACCACCTTCTCTCCCTCGACCACCTGAAGGAAGGGATCGGCCTGAGAAGCTATGGGCAGCGCGATCCCCTCGTCGAGTACAAAAAGGAGTCCTACAACCTCTTCCAGGCCTTAATGGACCGGATTGAGGAAGAGGCCCTGCGCTGGGTCTTCCTCTACCAGCCGGTGATGCGCACCGATGAACCGCCGAGGCCGATGGACATCACGGGAGGCCGCCCCTCGCACGGCTCGGAGGAGCCGCCACCTCTGCCTTCCCCACTACCCGAGCGCAAACCCGATCCAGTGTCCACTTTCGGTAAGGCGCGCACGATGCCGCGCAATCTGACCTTCACCAGTTCCACAGACGCCGCCCCCAAACCCTTCGGCGGTGCCGCCTCCCCCGAGTCGCGAGGCGGCAACGATGGTCAGGTCAAGACCGTGCGCCGGGAAGGTGTCAAGGTCGGTCGTAACGACCCCTGCCCCTGCGGATCCGGCAAAAAATACAAGAAGTGCCACGGGACTGAGTAACGGGGCCAGATATGAATCGTCTCGAATCCAGGATCGTTGAGGGCCTCACATTCGACGATATCGTCCTCGTCCCTCAGTATTCCGAATGTCTGCCCGCCGAGGTCGATGTCACGACGCGGCTGACCCTCGGAATCACGCTGAACATCCCGATCGTGTCCGCGGCGATGGACACAGTCACCGAAGCGCCCCTCGCCATCGCTCTCGCTCAGGAGGGCGGGATCGGTTTCATTCATAAAAACCTCCCGATCGACGTCCAGGCCTCGGAGATCGACAAAGTGAAGCGGTCCGAGGCCGGGATGATCGTCGATCCGGTCACCGTCTCACCAGACGCGCCGGTTTCGGATGCCCTTGCCCTGATGGCGAAGTTCCGAATCAGCGGCGTGCCGGTGACCGATCACGGCCGGCTCGTGGGCATCCTGACGAACCGCGATCTCCGCTTCGAAACCCGGACCACGCTCAAGGTGGCCGAACTGATGACCCGCGATCCTCTGATCACCGTTCGGGTCGGTGCCACCCTCGAGGAGGCCAAGGAACTTCTCCACAAGCACAAGGTCGAGAAAGTACTCGTGGTGGACGAGGTGAACCAGTTGCGCGGCCTCATCACCGTGAAGGACATCCAGAAGCGGATCAAGTACCCAAACGCCTGCAAGGACTCCGCGGGACGGCTTCGGGTGGGTGGAGCGGTCGGGATCGCCGCCGACACTCTGGATCGCGTGCGCGCCCTCGTGGACGCCAAGGTCGACGTGGTCGCGGTTGATACCGCTCACGGGCACACCAAAGCCGTGATCGAGATGGTCGGCCGAATCAAGAACGCCTTTCCCGGTCTCGAACTTGTGGCGGGCAACGTGGGCACCAAAGAAGGCGCCAAGGATCTGGTGTCGGCAGGCGTCTGTGCGGTGAAGGTTGGCATGGGTCCTGGTTCCATCTGCACCACACGCATCGTCTCGGGGGCCGGGATGCCTCAAGTGACGGCCATCGCGGAAGTGGTCGAGGCCTGCTCTGAAGCAGGGATCCCGGTCATCGCGGACGGGGGCATCAAGTTCTCGGGCGACATCACAAAGGCTCTGGCGGTGGGCGCCGATTCCGTCATGATCGGTTCCCTGTTCGCGGGGGCCGAGGAAAGCCCGGGCGAGGTCATTCTGCGCCAGGGCCGGAGCTTCAAGACTTATCGCGGCATGGGGTCCCTCGGCGCCATGAAGGACGGGTCGAAGGACCGCTATTTCCAGGCGGAGAGCGCTCCCCAGAAGCTCGTCCCCGAGGGCGTCGAAGGCATTGTTCCCTATCGCGGCCTCCTCGCCACAATTGTTCAACAGCTGGTGGGAGGCGTGCGCGCCGGGATGGGCTACTGCGGTGTCCGGTCGATTCGAGAACTGCAAACCCAAACCCGATTCACGCGAATCTCCGTGGCCGGACTCAAGGAGAGCCACGTCCACGACGTGGTGATCACCAAGGAATCGCCGAACTATCGCGTGGAGTGACATGAACCTCAGAGGATCCGCCCGAGCCGTCGGTCAGAGTCTTGCGGCGTGGGCACTCGCGGTCGCGGCCGTCGGGTGCGCGGCGCCCGATCCCCTGCTCTCGTTCCTTGACGACGAGTCAAGTCTTTCCTTCACTCATCCCCCGAGGTGGAACGTCGGTTTCGCCGAGCAGGGAGGCATCCGATATCGATACCTCACGGCGCCTCGGATAGAGGGCGATTCAGAAGCACTTTCGATTACCCTCATCGCTCCAACCGCGGCGGCCTCCGCGGTGAGCGTGGCTCAGGCCTACCTCACTGGCGCCACCGAGGTGGTGGCAGCTGCCACATCCCCATCCGCGAACTGGAGATTCCGAGATTCGAGCGGCGTCGCCTCCATGCTGCGAATCTCCCCGGTCGGCGATGGCCGGTTCTTTGGCGCCTGGGTTCGCGGCTCCGACCCGGCCATGCGGCAGTACACCGGGCGGACCGACACCATCCTCGATTCCCTAAACGTCGAAGATCCTGCGCAATGGAGGGAGGAGCGCTTCGCAAACATGGTCGCTCGCATCCCGGCGACGTGGACTCGCGGAAGCCGGCTCTCGAACCCGACCAACGCCACCATGCAGTTCAAGTCACTGCCTCTCTATGTCGAGAAGGGCACTTCGGCGGTGCACGGATTTGTGACCCTGTCCAAGGAGCCGGTACCGCCCCCCGGGGATCTCGCGACTTTCAATCAACTTGTGCGGGCCCGAGCCTCGGACACGGTGGCGCTCCTCGAACATCACCCATGGCTGGCCCTTGAAGGAGTGAACAGGACTGCGGGCTACGTTGACTACATGCGGAGCGGCACCACCCTCACCTCCACCCGCATCCGCCGGTGGATTACCGTGAGCGGAGGTGTGGGGCTCACCCTCTCGTGCGAGGCGCGAGCCGACGCCTTTGATCGCCTCGATCCGTGGTGCCGCCGACTTGCCTATACGGTGCGCCTCGAATAGCGATACCAAGGCCCCAAGGCCGCTCGATAGACCCAAAAGCCCGGCACTCCTATGATTCTGCGCGCGCTCAGCCTATTTCCCGGAAGCCACCGCGATCACGCCAGTTTCCGCGGTACCCGACGACTCGACACAGCACAGAAACGGGTACTCGCCGGCGCGGTCAAAAGTCACGTCGACCTCCAGCGGTCGCCCCGACCGCACGCGCTTCTCGACATCAAGAGAAGGAATGGCGAAACAATGGTCCCCCTCCCTCGCCGTGACCACGAAGTGGACGGTTCCCAGGGGCACGGAGATGCGGGCGGGTTCGAAACCTGAGGACCCCACGGTCAGCCGCACTGTGTACATTTCTGCGGCCCCTGCCCGGTGGATGGAACCCGGGGTCACGCCGCCCAGGGTAAACGCTGCCGCAAAAAGGAACGAGGCGATCCGAAGATGTGCTCGTTGACGCCAAGGAGTGTTTTTCACTCCTTCAGGTTAGCGCCCTCCGCGGTTTCCACCGAAACCGCCGCCACGCCCACCGCCACCGCCACCGCTGCGGGGACGGTCGCCCCCACGGCCGCGGTCACGATCTCCGCCGCCTTCGCGACGAGGCGGACGATCGCTGCTGCCCTCGGGCGGAGCCACCATGCCTTCCGGCAGCGGCAACAGGGCCTTCTTGGACAAACGCACCTTCCCCATCGGGTCGATGGTGAGGACCTTGACCATGACCGTATCACCTTCCGCGAGAACGTCGCGAACCTCGTTCACTCGCTCGTGGGCGATCTCGGAGACGTGGAGCAGGCCGTCGGTTCCCGGCATGATCTCGACGAACGCGCCGAAATCGACGATGCGGACGACCTTGCCCATGTAGGTCTTGCCGAGCTCAACGCTCGCGGTCAGCTCTTCGATGATGGCCACGGCCTGCTGCGCGGCCTGAAGATCGGTCGAAGCAATCAGCACGCGACCGTCATCCTCGATCTCGATCTTGCAGCCAGTCCGCTCGGTGATGGAGCGAATCATCTTGCCGCCGGGTCCGATGACGTCGCGGATCTTGTCGACGGGGATCCTCACCGTGATGATACGAGGCGCGTACACGCTCATCTCGGTGCGGTGGGTGGTCAGGGTCTCGGCCATCTTGCCGAGAATGTGGAGCCGGCCTTCCTTCGCCTGAGCGAGGGCCTTGGCCATGAGATCGGCGTTGAGGCCGTCGATCTTGATATCCATCTGCAAGGCGGTGAGGCCCTTCGCGGTTCCTGCGACCTTGAAGTCCATGTCGCCGTAGTGATCTTCCTCGCCGGCGATGTCGGAGAGGACCACATACTTCTCGCCATTGGAGACAAGACCCATGGCCACACCCGCCACCGGCGCCTTGAGCGGCACACCCGCGTCAAGCATCGCGAGGGCACCGCCGCAGATCGAAGCC
>CAZFQH010000102.1:5028-10724 GCA_964520805.1 uncultured Acidobacteriota bacterium
AAGGGAGCATCTCGCGCAGGGCCCGCTCGGCCAGCGCGCCATGACCGATTTCTCGGCGACCGGGACCGCGGTTTGCCCTCACCTCACCAACCGAGAACGACGGGAAGTTGTAGTGAAGCATGAACCGCTTCTTGTGCTCGAGTTCCTGAACAGTGTCGATGATCTGCGCATCTTCGCTGGTGCCCAGAGTGGCGGTGACGAGGGCCTGAGTCTCGCCGCGGGTGAACAGCGCCGAACCATGGGTGCGCGGAAGAACCGTGACCTCGGAGGTGATCGGACGGATCTCGTCGAAACGGCGGCCGTCGAGACGGCGTCCCCGCTCGAGGATCTCACGACGGAGAATGTGCTCGCGGAGTTGGTCGTACACGGTGGAAACGAGCGCCTTCTTGGCCGCCTGATCCTCGGTGAGGGTGGCGACGTACGCCTTCTTGACCGCGTCCATCTTCGCGTACATCTCGAGCTTGTCGCGCTTCTGCATGGCCTCGTAGAGCGCTGGCTCCAGGGCCGCCGCGATCTCGTGGGCGAGACCATGGTCGATCTCCTTTTTCGGGGCCTGGCGCTTCGTCTTGCCCACTTCCGCCATCATCTGGCGCTGAACCGCGCAGATCACCTTGATCGCGTCATGACCCGCGACGAGAGCACGAACCATGTCTTCTTCCGAGAGTTCACGCGCACTGGATTCGACCATGCAGATGGCCTTCTCGGTGCCCGCCACGAGGAGGTTCAGAGCACTCTTCGTCTTCATGTCGGTGCTGGTCGGGTTGATGTGGCACTGGCCGTCCCAGAAGCCCACGCGCACCGCACCCACCGGCGTATCGAAAGGAATATCGGAGATGCACAACGATGCCGAGGCGCCGATGAGGGCCAGGGTGTCGGACTCGTTCTCAAGATCGGCGGACCACAGAAGCGCGCTGATCTGGGTTTCGCAGCCCCAGCCTTCGGGGAAAAGGGGCCGCATCGGACGGTCGATGAGACGGCAGGTCAGGATTTCCTTTTCGTTCTGACGGCCCTCCCGCTTGAAGAAACCGCCGGGAATCTTGCCCGCGGCGAAGTTGTTTTCGCGGTAGTCGACGGTGAGAGGGAGGAAGTCGATGCCCGGCTTCGGCTCTTTGGCCGAGCCCGCGGCTACGAAGACGACCGTGTCGCCCATGCGAACCAGGGTGGCACCGTCCGCCTGCTTGGCCATGCGGCCCGTTTCAATAGTGATCGGCGCGCGGCCGACCTGGATCTCATACCGTTTCATGGCCATTGTGCTTTTCTCCGAGCGGCTAGGCTTCTAGCGGAGGGGTTTAAGAGGGTTGTGAGATGGAAGACATTGCCGCCCGTCCAGCCGTCCATTTTCAGGACGCCGGAGTCGCGGGGGCGCCCAGGGAGCCGGGTGTGGCACTCTGCCTTCGCTCAGCTTGAGCGGAGCCAGGCATCGCGCCAAACACGAAGCCCGCCTTCAAACAACCGGGCGGGCTTTCCTGATTCTCGGTGACTACTTGCGCAGTCCGAGTTTAACGATCAGGGACTGGTAGCGGGACGGCGTCTTCGACTTGAGATAGTCGAGGAGACGACGTCGGTGGCCGACCATCATGAGCAGTCCGCGGCGCGAGTGATGATCTTTCGCGTGCGTCTTGAGATGTTCGGTCAGCTGGCCAATACGCTCTGACAGCAGCGACACCTGGACCTCCGGAGAACCGGTGTCGGTGGCGTGGGCGCGGTTTCCCTCAATGAGGGTTGTCTTCTTTTCCTTGGTAAGGCTCACGTCTCTTTTTGCTCCTCCGAGCCTGCTTTGTTGTTCTGACTGCTTGATTTATCTTCGTTTGGAACTCGGGAGCTTACCACAGGCTCGGCTGCCGAAAACACACAGACCGGGCGTAGGCGCGGACCCTCCATCGAGGCCAGGGCCACAAGCCCACTCTCCCGGTCGGACACTCGTACCCGCCGGGGCTCGGTCGGACAGAGCCCCCCTACCGTAACCGTGCGCCCAAGCCTGAGGTCTTTCGCTTCCCTTTCGGTCACGGTTACCAGCGGCCATCCACCGAGAATGGAAAGCATCGGCTGAAGATGGGCGGCAAGGGTCTGTGGAGTCAGGGCGTCGAGGGCGACGGCAGATCCTGCTCCGAGACCGCCCGCCCGTGTGCGACGCAAGGCCACGAGATGGGCGCCCACCTGAAGAGACCGTCCGAGGTCCCGGGCCAGAGCGCGAATGTACGTACCTCGGGAACACGCGAACCGGACATTGGCGATCTCTCCATTCAACCGCAGGAGTTGGGCGGTCGCCACATGAATCTTCGAGGGCGAGAGAGCGACCTCTTCTCCTCGGCGAGCCATGGCATAGGCCCGCTCCCCTGCAACTTTCTTGGCCGAAAACGACGGTGGGATTTGCTGCTGCTCGCCAACGAAGGCCCGCAGTGCGGCCGTGATGGCAGACTCGGTGATCCCCTCGGTCGGCCGGGGCTCGCTCCGCGGCTCACCTTCCGCGTCGTCCGTGGTCGTCTCGAATCCGAACCGGATTCCCGCGTCGTATTCCTTCGCAAAGGCTCCCCCGCCTTCTTCAAGGTATGGGATCAGTCGCGTCGCCTGCCCGAGACAAAGCACGAGGACTCCGGTGGCCATCGGGTCGAGAGTGCCGGTATGGCCGACCCGGCGGGTTCCGGAGATTCTCCGCACCCGTGCCACCACGTCATGCGAGGTCAGGCCCGAGGGTTTGTCGACCACGAGCAGGCCGGAAAGACCGGAGTCTCTAGTCGGCGAGTTCCGGGTCAGAGGAGGGCCGCCATTTAACTCAGTCGCGAAGCGGGGGTGTCGGCGGGATCCGGGCCTGGCTCTGCATCGTTGGTGCCTGGCTCTGCGCGTTGCGCCTGTTCCTGGGCCGCGGTCTCGGCCAGCATCTCGTCCGCCTTCCAGCCCGCCATGATCTCGCCGACGCGTTCGGCGTTGTCCAGGCCCTTGTCCTGAACGAACAAAATCTCGGGCACGGTGCGCGTGCGCATCCGCTGCGACAGGAGCTTGCGGACGAAGCCACGCGAATGATGGAGGGCGCGCATGGATTCAAGCTGGACCTTCGCGTCTCCCATGGGCGAGACGTAAATCTTCGCCACGGACTGATCCACAGGCATCTCGACCCGGATGACGGTTACAAACCCAAGCCGAGGATCCCGGATCTCTCTCGCGATGATCATCGCGACCTCGTCGCGCACACCGTCCGCCACTCGCGATTTCCTGTGGTTCACAGCCATTGTCTCTGCTCCCCTGCGCATACCACGCCCGGTGTTTCCTCGACCTGACGAAGGACCTCGTCAAGAGTCCGCTCCATGTGTACTCGTTCGGTGTTTACGCCCACAATGGCGAGTCCGGCGCGCTGCCACTCATCGTGGTGCGCTACCTCGGCGATCGACACATTGTGACTCTGCCTCACGCGGGCGAGGATCGACCGCAAAGGCTGCCGTTTGTCCTTGAGACTCTGCGCCTCGGGCAGGCGCAGGTCGATCTCGAGAAGTCCTATCACCATGAGTCCATCTTAGGTCCTGGAACCGCGGCGAGACGGTCCTTCGGTTTGTCGACTTCCCCGGACGAAGACCATGGCCCTCTGGCGAGGGGCTGCCTCACAAACTCTCGCGGTACTTCTCCATCACGAAGAACTCGATGATGTCACCGGGCTTCACGTCGTTGAAGTCCACTATGCCGATGCCGCACTCCGTGCCGGCCCGGACTTCCGAGGCGTCGTCCTTGTGGCGTTTGAGCGACGAGACCTTGCCGGTGTGGATGACGATGTTGTCGCGCAGCAGACGAACATTCGCCTGCCGGGTGACTTTGCCTTCGGTGACGATCGTTCCCGCGATGGTGCCGATCTTCGAGATCTTGAAGGTCTCCTGAACCTTCGCCTGACCGAGGACCACTTCCTTAAAGGCTGGGGCCAGCCGGCCCTCGAGAGCCTTGGTCAGATCATCGACCACGTCGTAGATGATGGTGTACAGACGGACTTCGATGTTGTCGCGCTCGGCGAACTCGGCGGCCTTTCGCTCGGGACGCACGTTGAAACCAACCACAATGCCTTCCGAGGCGGCGGCCAGCAGCACGTCGCCTTCGTTGATGGCGCCCACGCCCGAGCGGATGATGCGCAGGCGGATTTTCTCCTGCGGGATCTTCTTCAGCTGCTCGGTCAGCGCTTCGACGGAACCCTGAACGTCGGCCTTCAGAACGAGCGGCAGTTCGATCGGCCCGTCGGCTCCACCCGGCTTCGCGATGGCCTCGAGCCGCACACGCGACTGAAGCGCCAGCTGTTTGTCCTTGAGCTTCTGCTGACGGAAGGAAACGATCGTGTGCGCCTTGACGGAGTCTTCCACCACGAAGAGCGAATCGCCCGGCTCCGGCACATCATCGAGCCCCTGGATTTCCACCGGAGTCGACGGCCCGGCCTCGCGAATACGCTCACCGCGATCGTTCATCAGCGCGCGAATGCGACCGGAAACCGCACCGGCGACGACGACGTCGCCGACCCGCAGGGTGCCGTCCTGAACCAGGATGTTCGCCACCGGGCCTCGGCCCTTGTCGAGCCGCGACTCGATCACGGCACCGCGCGCGGGCTTATCGGGGATCGCCTTGAACTCGCCCATGTCGGCCTGCAGGAGGATCATCTCGAGCAAGGTATCCAGGTTCTGCTTCTTCTTTGCGGAGACATTCACGAACACCGTCTGGCCGCCCCACTCTTCGCAAAGCAGACCGCGGTCGGCGAGTTGCTGGCGGATGCGGTCGGGCTGGGCTTCTGCTTTGTCGATCTTGTTCACCGCAACCACGATGGGGACACCCGCGGCTTTGGCATGATCGAGGGCTTCGAGGGTCTGGGGCATGACGCCGTCGTCCGCCGCAACCACCAGGACGACGATGTCGGTAACCCGGGCACCGCGCGATCGCATGAGTGTGAAGGCCTCGTGGCCGGGGGTGTCGAGGAAGACCACCGCGCGATCACGCACATCGACCTTGTAGGCGCCGATGTGCTGGGTGATTCCGCCGTGTTCGCGCTCGGCCACGCGGGTTTCGCGGATGGCATCGAGCAACGAGGTCTTGCCATGATCGACATGGCCCATCACGGTAACGACGGGAGCGCGCGGAACCGACCCCACGCTGGCTTCGACTTCGCTCTGCTCCTGAACCACTTCCTCCTCATAGGAGCGCACCGTGGCGTCGTACCCGAATTCGCGGCACACGTCCTGGGCGATTTCGATGTCCAGGGTCTGGTTCACCGTCAACATCAGGCCCTTGCCGATGAGGTACTTGAGGATGTCGCGGTTCTTGGCATCGGGCATGCGCTCCGAGAGCTCCTTGACCGTGACGCCTTCCGTAATGGTGATGGGACGCAGCGGACCCGTCCACTTCGGACGCTCCTGGGCCACGATCGGTGTAATCTCGCGCGCCCCCTTCTCCCGGGGCTGCCTGCGGGCACCGATGCCTGGGCGGTACGCTCCCGGACGGTTTCCGGGCGAAGAAGGCTGCGAGGTGGGCGACGAGGGAGCTCCCGGACGACCCGCCGGGCCTGTGGTCGAAGGGGCCTGGGCTCCGCGCACGCCGGGAGTGCCGCCCCGCAGGCCGGGACGCTGAGGAGGAGCGCCCGGCCTCGTGGCCACCCGATGCTGACCGGTGGTTCGGGAGGGCGAAGCGATCGGACGAATCGCACGAATGACCGGGGCGATGGGACGCACCACGAGGGG
>CAZFQH010000103.1:0-10696 GCA_964520805.1 uncultured Acidobacteriota bacterium
CAGCATGTCGTGTACTTCAATAACGCTCGTTTTCATCGCGTCTCCTTAAGTCGATAGGTCTGAGCGCGGCCGAGGGTCCGCGGTCGGGTGCGGTCGCGCTCTGGTGATCGGTACTGGCCAAGCCACCTCGCCTGGCGCTCACTTCCCGCCCGCGCCCTTCTGCGGAACTCCGGGCTTCATCGGCTTGCTCATGTCGTGGTCGGCGTGCGGGTCCGGCGAGGCCGGTTTCGCGGGCGCAACCTTCTTGGGCGGTTCGGGCTTCGCTTTTGTTCCCTGCCTATGTTCGGTGTGATGATTCATGGTGGTTTCCTCTACGGTTGTCACGTGAAGCGGGGTGCGCCCCGTGTGTTGTGAGATCTAGGCACGGTACCGACCGGCGCGCAGATAGTCCGTGCGCTGGCAGACGAAGGGACGGTGAATCATTCGACGGCCTTCCCGCCCTCAGCAGGCGACGCCACCTCTCGCCATCGCCGGCCGCTGCGCTCCAGTAGCGCTCGCGCCTCCGCAGGTCCGTCGCTGCCCGCCGCGTAGTTGGGAAACGGCGGCGGTGGCTGCTTCGCCCAGGCCTCCAAAATCGGCGTGATGATGCGCCATTCGGCTTCCACCTCGTCGCGGCGCGTGAAGCGGGTATGGTCGCCCTGCATCACATCCAGCAGAAGCGTCGCGTAAGCGCTCGGCGGCTTTCCTTCGAAGCTTTCCGCATACGAAAAGTCCGCCGCCACGCCGATGGACCGTAGTTCGTCGCCCGGCCTCTTCGCTGCGAAACCGATGGTGATTCCCTCGTCAGGCTGGATCCTCAATGTGATCTGATTCGGCTCCAGGTGAGCCTGGGGCGCGTGGGCGAAAAGTGCTTGCGGCGTCCGCTTGAAGTGCACCACCACCTCTGCGTGCTGAAGGCTTAACCGCTTGCCCGTGCGGACATAGAAAGGCACGCCTTCCCACCGCCAGTTGTCGATTCGGAAGTCGACCGCCGCATAGGTCTCGGTGCTGGAGAGCTTCTGCACGCCGGGCTCATCCCGATACCCCGGAACGGGAAGCCCGAAGACGTTGCCCGCACCGTATTGGCCGCGGACCGTCCGCTGCCGCACCTCATCGGCTGTCATGGGGTGCATCGATCGCAGGAGCTGCACCTTCTGATCACGAAGCGCAGCCGCATCAAGTGCTACGGGCGGCTCCATCGCGGTGAGGGTCAGCAGCTGCAACAGATGATTGGTGACCATGTCGCGCAGGGCGCCGGTCTCCTCGTAGAAGGCGGCGCGGGACTCCACCCCGAGCGTCTCGGCCGCGGTGATTTCCACGTGGTCGATGTAGTTCCGGTTCCACACGGGCTCGAGCATGGTGTTGCCGAAGCGAAAGACCAGGATGTTTTGGACGGTCTCTTTCCCGAGATAGTGGTCGATCCGGAAGACCGCCTCTTCGGCGAAGGCTTCGTTGACCACCCGGCTCAGCTCCCGGGCCGACTCGAGGTCGCGACCAAACGGTTTCTCGATCACGAGCCGCGACCATCCGGCGTCGTTCTTCGCAAGACCCGCCTTGGCGAGACCTCCGATGATGGGCCGCGCGAGGGACGACGGTGTTGCTACGTAGAAAAGGCGGTTGGGGTTCCCACCCGCCTGAAGGCGCGCCTCGAGATCGGCGGCCAGGGTTGAATAGAACTCCGGGTTGCTCGGATCGCCTTGAAGGTAGCTGAGACGCTGCTCGAAGCCCTTCCACCGCGCGTCGTTGGTGTCAACCGCGTCCTTGGCTTCCGCAAACGCTTCACGCACCCGGCTGCGGAACTGCGCCTCACTAAGGGCTGTGCGCCCGGTGCCGATGATCTCGCAGCGGCTGTTCATGCCGCCCACGCATTGGAGTTCGTACAGCGCGGGGAGAAGCTTCCGCCGAGTGAGATCGCCGGTTGCGCCGAAGATGATCAGCGTGCACGCATCCGCCTCGCATAAGGGCGGCCGGACGATCGCCTCCGAAGGCCGGCCCTTCACCGTCGCGGTCATGGTGTGTCTCCGTTTGCAGTCGCCGACGCCGCTGCGACGTCATGTTGGGCTTGATTCCACAGTCGGAAGACCGGCTCATCCAGATTGTGGTCGTAGCCCAGAATGCTCAGTGATGCCGTGGTGAGATAGAAATGTCGAGCCCGGACGGCGGGCAGGCCGAGCCAGCGGACGGCGAGGACACGCAGGATGTCACGGTGGGCGAAGACGAGCACATTGCCCTGAAGCGCCAAGAGTCGTTTAATGACGCGATCGGCACGCAGACTCAGCTCATCCAGCGTTTCGCCGCCCGGGCAACCGTCCTGGAACAGACTCCACCCGGGGCGCTCTGCCTGGATGTCAATGGTGCGCCGGCCCTCGTATTCGCCGTAGTCCCATTCCATCAGATCGGGATCGGCCTCGGCGCGTTTCGCGAATCCCGCGAGTTCGGCGGTGCGCCGTGCGCGCTGCAGGGGACTGGTCAGCACGTTCGCGAAGCTCCGTCCCAGAAGCACCACACTCAATCCACGCACCTCGCTCTCACCCTGTTCGGTCAGCGCGAGGTCGGTGCGACCGGTGTGCTGTCCGCTGATTGTCCAGGCCGTCTCTCCATGCCGGACCAGACAAACCATGGGAAAGGCCCCGCTCATGCGCGCCACTTCCAATTGCGGATCTCCGGCATGTCTTCGCCGTACTTGCGGATATGGCGTTTGTGCTCGATAAGCTTGGCGTCGATGATCTCGGTCAGCTGAGCCCCGCGGGTGCCCGGATCCGGCACACGATCGATGACGTCTTTGACCAAATGAAAGCGGTCGATGTCGTTCCGCACTGCCATGTCGAAGGGTGTCGTGGTCGTTCCTTCCTCCTTGAACCCGCGGACGTGCAGGTTGTGATGGTTGGTTCGACGGTACGTCAGTCGATGGATCAGCGTGGGATAGCCGTGGTAGGCGAAGACGATGGGCTTGTCTTTGGTGAAGAGGGCGTCAAAGGCCTTGTCGCTCAACCCGTGCGGATGTTCGCTTCGCGGCTGCAGCGCCATCAGATCTACTACATTGACGACGCGGACTTTGAGCTTCGGCAGATGCTCGCGCAGTATCTGCACGGCGGCCAGCGTTTCCAGGGTGGGCACGTCGCCCGCACAGGCCATCACCACATCCGGCTCGCGGCCACGGTCGTTGCTCGCCCACGTCCAGATACCGAGCCCAAGGGCGCAGTGTTTGACCGCGGCGTCCATGTCCAGCCATTGCACCTCCGGCTGTTTGCCGGCCACGATCACGTTGACGTAGTGACGGCTCCGTAAACAGTGGTCAGTCACGGACAGCAGTGTGTTAGCGTCAGGCGGTAGATAGACGCGAATGACGTCGGCCTTTTTGTTCACCACGTGGTCAATGAACCCGGGGTCCTGGTGAGAGAAGCCGTTGTGGTCCTGCCTCCACACGTGGGAGGTCAGCAGGTAGGTCAGGGATGCGATGGGCCGGCGCCAGGGAATCTCTCGCGTCACTTTCAGCCACTTGGCGTGCTGGTTAAACATGGAGTCCACGATGTGAATGAACGCCTCGTAGCAGGAGAAGAATCCGTGCCGGCCGGTGAGCAGATACCCTTCAAGCCAGCCCTGACACAGATGCTCGCTCAAGACTTCCATCACACGCCCGTCCGGAGAAAGGTCATCGTCGGTCTTACGAATCTCACCCGTGAAGGCGCGGTCCGTGACTTCGAACAAGTCGCCCAGGCGATTCGATGCGGTCTCGTCGGGGCCGAACACGCGGAAGTTGCGCGAGGTCATGTTCCGCTTCATCACGTCGCTCAGGAAGGAGCCAGTGACGCGCGTGGCCTCGGCGGTCACGGTGCCGGGAAGCTTCACCTTGACCGCGTATTTGCGGAAATCGGGGAGCTTCAGATCTTTAAGAAGCAGACCTCCGTTGGCATGGGGGTTCGCCCCCATGCGCCGCTTGCCCCTGGGCGCCAGTGCGGCAAGCTCAGCCTTAAGCCTCCCGTCCTCGTCGAACAATTCGGCGGGCCGGTAGCTCTTCAGCCACTCTTCCAGGAGTCGCAGGTGATCGGGTTTATCGGCCAGATTGGCCAAGGGCACTTGGTGCGAGCGCCACGAACCCTCGGTCTTCAGGCCATCCACTTCCTTCGGTCCGGTCCAGCCTTTCGGCGTGCGCAGGATGATCATGGGCCAGGCCGGACGTTTTGTGACACCCTTGACACGCGCCTGAGACTGAATGGTCCGGATTTCCTGGACGATGCGATCGAGGGCCCCGGCCATCTGCTGGTGAACAGTTTCCGGAACATCTCCTTCGACAAAGTAAGGCTTATAGCCGTAGCCACGAAACAGCGCCTCCAGTTCCACGCGGGTGATTCGGGCGAGGATGGTGGGGCTCGCGATCTTGTAACCGTTTAGATGCAGGATCGGCAGCACCGCGCCATCGCGGCCAGGGTTGAGGAATTTGTTCGAGTGCCAGCTTGCCGCGAGGGCTCCGGTCTCCGCTTCGCCGTCACCTACAACGCAAGCGACGATCAGGTCGGGGGTGTCGAACGCGGCGCCGTAGGCGTGGGCCAGCGAGTAACCAAGCTCTCCGCCTTCGTTGATCGAACCGGGCGTTTCCGGAGCCACGTGGCTCGGGATGCCGCCGGGAAAGGAGAACTGAGTGAAGAGTCTCTTTAGGCCCTGTTCGTCTTGAGAGATCTTCGGGTAGACCTCGCTATAGGTCCCCTCCAGATACGTGTTGGCCACCAGACCCGGCCCGCCATGTCCGGGGCCTGTGACATAGATCATGTTCAAGTCGTACTGCTTGATGATCCGGTTGAGATGGACGTAGATGAAGTTCAACCCTGGCGTAGTGCCCCAATGGCCCAGGAGCCGCGGCTTCACGTGCCGGAGGGTCAGCGGCTTTTTGAGCAGCGGATTGTCGAAGAGGTAAATCTGGCCGACTGACAGGTAATTCGCGGCCCGCCAGTAGGCGTTCATCCTCTGAAGCATTACGGCAGAAAGCTTTGATTTCATTTGGCTTTACCTCGCCCGGTTATCCGGCGTATCAGCTTGGAGCCCTCGAGGAGGGACACGGGAATCAGGCCCAGCGAGATCGACAGAGCGCAATCCGACAAGGACAAGGGACTCGTGCCGAGGAGCGTCTGAGCGAACGGAATGTGATGAAGGCCCAATTGCACCAGGCTCGACACGAGGACGACGCCCACCAGACGCGGATTGGTGAGGACGCCCAGCTCCCAAAGAAGCAGCGTTTTGCTCCGGGCGGCAAAGGATCGGAACAGCTCCGCGAAGACAATCACCGAGAAGGCCAGGTTCCTGGCCTCGTCGAGGCCTCGAGCATCCAGCGCCCATGCGAAGACGGAGATCGTGACCGCGGCCTGCAGCAGGCCCGTGACGATGATGGTCGTCCACTGCGGCCGGCCCAGCATGGGCTCGTCCGACTTGCGAGGAGGGCGTTTAAGCAAGTCGTCGGCAATGGGATCGCCGACCAGGGCCAGTGCGGGAAAACCGTCGGTGACGAGGTTGATCCACAAGAGCTGGAGCGGAAGCAGCGGAAGAGGAAAGCCAGCGAGGGAGGCTCCGAGCACCACGGCGAGCTCGCCGACATTGCCGGCCAGGAGGTACACAAGTGTCTTCTGGATGTTGTCGTAGATGCCGCGACCCTCTTGGACCGCCGCCACCACGCTCGCGAAGTTGTCGTCGGTGAGGATCATGTCCGAGGCCTCGCGCGTGACCTCGGTGCCGGTCTTCCCCATGGCGATGCCGATGTGCGCTTCCCGCAGGGCGGGCGCATCGTTCACGCCGTCTCCCGTCATCGCGACGACGTCACCGCGAGCCTTCCATTCGCGGACGATGCGGAGCTTGTCCTCCGGGGTGGCCCGAGCATGCACGACCTCGGCGGGATCATCGGCCGGGGTCAGGATGCCGAGCTCACGGCCGATGGCCTCTGCTGTGACCGGGTGGTCTCCCGTGATCATGACCGTCTTGATGCCCGCAGCCCGCGCGAGTGCTACGGCCGCTATGGCCTCGGGGCGGGGCGGGTCGGCGATGCCCAAAAGCCCCACCAGTGTGAGGGCTCCATCTCCCTGCCCTTCCCCCACCGCGACCGCCAGCACACGCAGGCCCTGCCGCGCCATGGCTTTGTGGGCTTCCTCGGCTTTTTCGGCGCCGGACACGCAGAGGGGGAGGACCACCTCGACCGCTCCCTTCACATACAGCTTCCCGTCACCACGCTTTATGGACATGCGCTTGCGGCCCGAGTCGAACGGCTCGACCGCCACCCGCGGGCGTTCGCTCTCGATGGTTCGACGATCGATACCGCGCTCGGCGGCGGCCATGAGGATGGCAAGCTCCGTGGGATCTCCCGTTCCGCCCTTGCCGTCCGCGCCCAGCTCCGCGTCAGTGCAGGCGGCGGCAGCGAAGAGGAGGGCAGAGTGATCGCCTCCCCATAACTCCCGGACCACCATGACGCCGGTGGTGAGCGTGCCCGTCTTGTCGGTGCAGATGACGGTGGCGCTGCCGAGGGTCTCCACCGAGGGCAGCTTCCGGACAAGGACGTGACGCGAGGCCATGCGCTGAACCCCGAGGGCAAGGGCGATGGTGACCACGGCGGCAAGACCCTCGGGCACCGCGGCCACGGCAAGGGACACGGACGACAGAAGGATCTCCATCCACGGCAGGCCCCTCCAGAAACCAAGGCCGGCCACAAGCGCCACAATGGCCAGGCAGAGGTAGAGCAATGTTTTGCCCACACGCTCCAGACGTACCTGTAGCGGGGTCGCCTCCTGCTTCACCGCCGCCAGCAGGTGGGCGATCTTCCCGAGCTCCGTCCCCATGCCTGTGGCGATCACCAGGGCTCCGCCCGTGCCGGCGCTCACCGAGGTCCCCATGAAGACGCTGTCGGTGCGGTCCGCCAGTTGAGCATCCGCGGCCACGGGCGTCGTCTGCTTCTCCACCGGAGCGCTCTCTCCCGTCAAGGGCGCTTCGTTGACCCTGAGGGAATGGGCCAGGGTGAGCCGGGCGTCGGCGGGCACGATGTCTCCGGCCTCCAGGGCCAGCATGTCGCCCTCCACCACCTCGGTCGCAGGCACCATGATGGACGCCCCGTCGCGCATCACGCGTGCCTTGGGCGCGGTCATGGACCGGAGCGCCTGCACCGCTTTTTCCGCGCGATACTCCTGGAAGAAACCCACGAGAGCGTTGAGCACGACGATGCCGCCGATAGCGACTGCGTCCGCCACCTCTCCCAGCACCGCCGACACGACACAGGCGCCGAGGAGCAGCCAGATCATGGCTCCCTTGAACTGGGCGGCGAGGATGGACCACGGCGATGTGCCCTTCTCTCGCTTGATCTCATTCGGGCCGTGCTCCGCGAGGCGGCGCTTGGCCTCGGCGCTGCTGAGCCCCGGCGATGGCGCCGCGACTTCGGGTGCGGACGCGGCGGCCGGCGCGATCGGGGCCGTTGTCAGCGCAGCGGGTGCGGGGGTTGCAGGCGGCGCGCCCGCCGCGTGACCTTCGTGGCCGTCGCCCGTCGCAGCGGGGGCAGGTGTGACGGACTCATACCCGCGCTGGCGAATGGCCGACTTGATATCCGCGACGTCGAGTCGTGTTTCATCGAACCGCACGGTGGCGCTTCCCGCCGCGTAGTTCACGGTAACGCTTTCGACACCCGGCACCTCGCCGATCCGCTTCTCCACTTCGTCGATTTTCCATACCGACAGCATGGCGTGCACATTGATCACGCTCGTCTTCATCGCGTCCTCGCCGGCTTCATCTTCAATGTGCGTCGCCCTCGACCACGGCGCTCATGGAGCACCTGTGGGTTCCCTCGCTCGTGGGATCGCCCGGCGCGTCGCCTCTGCCCGCAGCACCTCCGCCGGGACCTCGGGCTACGCGCGGCCACATCAAGGACGAGGGTATCCAGAGATAGTGGCGGCGGCTGTTCCGCGGAGGCCAGGGGAGAAGGGAGCAGCAGCCCGAGCAGCCCTACGAGAATCGATGCACGCGTTGTAGTGCGATGTGCCGAAACGTTCCTGGTTGACCTGGAAACGATGCACCCGGAACCACGTGGGCAACCGGGACGACAACACGGTCGCCTTAACCCTAAACCCATACACCGCGTTTGCATCTGACTGTGAAAGCGCTGCAGTCCGCCTTCGCGTCCCGAACTGCAGGAAGACGCAGCGTCATGACCAGAGGTTACCCATCGAAGATTAGAGAGACATTAACTTTTCAATTTCCAGAAAGATCGACTTTGGCGATGCGCCCCCGCGCGGCTGAGACGATCGTCGCCCGCAACAGAGTGCGCCGCTTCTGAGGACCCGGTCTGTGCGGTGACGTACAGAAACGCGCCGCCATGACGCGCAGGATCGATCTGCGTTCAGCCCTGTTTGCTCTGACCGTGCTTTACGGTGTTCCTTGGGCAGCACGGAAGGGGCGATCGTGCGAAATCGGTCGAAGAGCCCGGACAGTGCTCGCTGGGCGCGAAGCCCTTAGAACACCGGAAAAGGCATCGGAGTTCGCCGGCCGTGTGCGCTGGCCAACAGACACGGCCCGCGCGATCGCCGGAGACTGGAAGCCGATGCCCGGAGACGGGCCATCGAAATTCGCATCAGGAAGAGAGGTGAAAACAATGAATTGCTCAGCATGTGGCAGCGCCAAGTGCGCCTGCGATAAGGGTGGCAAATGCACCTGTGAAAAGAACTGTGCTTGCGCCAAGCCGAAGACCGAGGACAAAGGCAAGTAGTGTCCGGGGTGACCCCGGCTACGGGGTCGCCTCTGCCGTTTCGGGTGTGGCCGCCACCAGATCGCGCCGCTTCCTCAACAGGTAGATCGCGGGGCAACGGTCGGCCCCCGGTGCCTCACGAGCATCCGCACCCCCCCGTTCCGTCGAGAAATAGGTTACGGAGGCAGCTTCAGCGCCTCGTGATCTCGGCGGCGCGGAACAGTTCTTCCGCCGACTGCAGCGTGATGTTACGCAAACGGTCCGGATAGTTCGCGGGAAGTCCTCTGAGGAAAGTCCGTACCGTCTCGGCCACTTCAAGGGTCTGGTGTCCGCCAAGGGTGGCGTCCAGCCAGCGCTTCGGGAAGAAGATGTCGCCGGTTTTCTGAATGTCCCAGAGCATGTCGAGACTCGGCTGCACATACTGTTTAGCCGCAGCTGCGCGAAGCGGATGGTGCAAATAGTTCAGCCCCTCGAGCACCCAGGGCTCTCGGCGGCGGTTCCTGACATCCTTTAAGGAGGTGAACCATCGGTCGCGTTCCGCCGGATTTTCCGACAGTGCTGGCATCACGAACTGGAACCGCGCGCGCCGGTCGGGGTTCTCGATCCGCTGCGCCTGAGCCTTGAGGATGTCGTCGCCGCCGCTCACGCTCCGCACCGCGAGATCGAGAGCGAGCGACGTGTAGTCCGTCTCGGCGAGAGGCAGTCCCTGGACGGTCTCCTTCTTTTCCCAGACTTGGGCCAGCCACTGAACGGTTGAGGGAGTCACCGCGACATTTCGCAGGGCGCCGAACCAGGAGGCTTTCCGGCTCGGCGTTCCGGCTTGGGCGAGGCCCTCGCGGAGAACGGATTCGAAACGCTCCGCCCGTGCCGTGCGCCCAATCACGTCCATGAAGCGCCACCACGTATTGGAGGAGTAGCCGAGCACGCGCGAGATCATCTGTTCGTCGGTCTCTTTGGGCAGCGCGCGCAGGGCGAGGTCGAGGAATGCGTCGGGCTTCACCTGGCCGTCCAGCAGTGCGTCCCACAATGTAACCCATGCGCTGCCCCGGGTCAGCGGGTCGCCCAGGTCCGGAAGATTCGCCATCAGCCAGTCGATCGTCGCCTTGTCCAGCGTGAAGCCACCATAGGCCCATCCGCCGCCGTTTGGCAGCACGTAACGAGGCGCCGCGATGCCGTTCGCCGGTCCGACCTCAACCTCGCGACGATTCATCTCGACGATGAGTGTCTGCTCGGAAGCGGGGCCGCCGATGGTCACGCGCAGTTGCTGCGGCCAGACGCGATCACGCTTCCACGAATCGCGCTGACGAAACGCGAGCCGCGTCACCTTGCCGTCCTTGACGTCCAGGATGGTTTCGATCATCGGGCGGCCGGGCTCCTCGACCCAGGCCTTGCTCCAGGCCTTCAGATCCACGGGCGTCCGCGCGTCGAGCAGGCCGATCAGATCTGCCCACGTGGCATTGCCGAATGCGTGCGCCTTCAGGTAGTCGCGAAGTCCGTCGCGGAAACTCTCTTCGCCGAGAACTGCTTCCAGATGCCGCATCACGATGGGCGCCTTCTGGTAAATGATCGCGCCATACATGCTGCCGGCTTCGTTCAGATTGTCGAGGTGCTGGCGGATCGGGTTCGCCCCGGGCGTGCGATCAACCTCATAGGCCGCCGGGTAGTGCGAGAGCAGAAACCGCAGATCATGGTTCACGGTCGGGAACGCCGGATTGACGACCTTCGCGGCCATGAAGTTCGCGAAGACTTCCTTCATCCACACGTCGTTGAACCAGCGCATGGTGACGAGGTCCCCGAACCACATGTGGGCGACTTCGTGAGCGATCACCGACGCGCGACCGAGGAGCTGGTTCTGCGTCGCCGACTCGTCGAGCAGAAGTCCCGGGGCGTTGTAGAGAATCTTGCCCGCGTGCTCCATACCGCCGAACTGGAACGTGGGGATCGCGACGAAGTCGAACTTGCCGAAGGCGTAGGGAATCGCGGTGTAGCGCTCGAGAAACGCGAGTGCACGGG